>JBBRJN010000336.1:0-4036 GCA_038219365.1 Kiritimatiellia bacterium
GGCTATGAGATGATATTTACCCCGCATGTCGGGCGGGCTCAGCTGTGGCAGACCTCCGGTCATTTGAACTTTTACCGCGAGGGCATGTTCCCGTGCATGAATGTGGCGGAGGGTGAGGGCTCACATGCGTCGGTCGAGCAATACTACGTGCGGCCGATGAACTGCCCGTTCCACATTCAGATTTACAAGACGCGGCGCTACTCGTATCGCGACCTGCCGTTGCGCTGGGCTGAGCTCGGCACGGTGTACCGCTACGAGAAAGAGGGCGCACGTCTCGGGCTGCTGCGCGTGCACGGCTTCACGCAGGACGATGCGCACATTTTCTGCACGCCTGAGCAGGTCGAGGGCGAGATCCGCTCGACCGTGAATTTCGCGCTTCACATTCTGGGGCGCTTCGGGTTCAACGACATCACGGCTTATCTCTCAACCCGTCCTGAAAAGGCGGTCGGGTTGCCGGAGCGCTGGGAGCAGGCAACGCGATCGCTTGAGAACGCGCTCAAGGCCGAGGGCATCGCTTACCATGTGGATGAGGGCGGCGGCGCGTTCTACGGGCCGAAGATCGACCTGAAGATCAAGGATGCGCTCGGGCGCCCCTGGCAGCTCAGCACCATCCAGTTCGACTTCAATCTGCCCGAACGGTTCGACCTGTCCTATATCGGCGAGGACGGCAAAGAACATCAGCCTTATATGGTGCACCGTGCGCTGCTGGGCAGCTTGGAGCGCTTTTTCGGTATTCTTATCGAGCACTACGCCGGTGCTTTCCCCGTGTGGCTGGCACCGGAGCAGGTGCGTTTGCTGCCGATCACGTCTGGGCAGATCGATTACGTGAAGGGCATTGAAGCCAAGCTGCGCGAGGCGGACATCCGCGTGACGGTCGACGCCGACAACGAGAAGCTCGGCGCAAAGATCCGCAAGGCGCAGCTCGAAAAGGTGCCCTATATGCTGGTGGTCGGCGGGCGCGATGTCGAGGCGGGCGTGGTTTCGGTGCGCAGCCGTGAGGCGGGCGACCAGGGCGCGATGACGGTTGACGCGTTCATGGACGTGCTTAAAAGTGCGCTGAAGGCGTAAAAAAAAATGACTGGAGATGCAAAGCTGGGCACGCGGGAGCGATGGACAGTTTGGTTTCCGGCAAGGATTGATGTTTGGTTCCGGCTCTGCCGGATGTGGTCAGTAACAGGAAATGGGTCGCTCCGTCGGCCCGACAGTGGAGGTGAGCTATCGCTTCGTTCATCCGAGTTAACTTCAAAATCCGTGTTCCGAATGTCCGCGTGATTGACGCCGCCGGCGCAATGCTTGGCGTCATGACGACGCGCGATGCACAGCGCCTTGCGGACAATCAGGGACTCGACCTCGTAGAGGTTTCCCCCAACGCCGAGCCGCCTGTATGCAAAATCATGGACTTCGGAAAGTTCCGCTATGAGGAAAGCATCAAGCGCAAGGTGGCACGCAAGAATCAGAAGACGACGCTGATCAAGGAGGTTAAGTTCCACGCCAGCGTGGACACCAATGACCTTGGGCATAAGCTGCGTCAGATCAAAGAGTTTCTTGCCGAGGGACACAAGGTCAAGGTGACACTCCAGTACCGCGGGCGCGAGAATGCGCACAAGGAACTGGGCATGGAAGTTGTGAACAGGGTGATCCAGGATTGCGCGGCTGAAGCGATTGTCGAGCAGACGCCGAGATTGATCGGACGCACGCTGGGGTGCATGTTGGCGGCTAAGCCCGTGAAACCGGGTTCGGGACAGTCGTCGGCATCGCAGCAAGCCCCTCGGCCTCCGTCACCTCCTAAACCGCCGTCACAGCCCAGACCTGTTGCGCAGGCCCCCGTCGTGGCCCCCGCTGTGGCCTCTGTTGTGGCGCCGGTTGCGGTGCCGGTTGTGGCGCCGGTTGTGGCGCCGGTTGCGGTGCCGGTTGTGGCACCGGTTGCGGTGCCGGTTGTGGCGCCGGTTGCCGAACCGGAACCTGTGACAGCTTCAACACCGGATGCAACACCTGCGCCGACTGCCGAGTAGTGCGGTACAGGTGTGTCTTTTAGCATAAATGCCGTCCCGAATCGGGGCGGCTTTTTTGGATGCTTTGCAGATGTCTCGCTGTATTTTACATGTCGATATGGACGCTTTTTTCGCGGCTGTCGAGCAGCGGGATCATCCGGAATTGCGAGGTAAACCGGTGATCGTGGGTGCGCCGCCGGATCAGCGAGGGGTGGTCTCCACCTGTTCCTATGAGGCACGCGTGTTTGGCGTTCACTCGGCCATGCCGTCACGCGAGGCGTTCCGGCGGTGTCCGCAGGGGATTTTCGTGTCGCCGAACATGGCCCGCTACGAAGAGGCGTCACATCAGGTGCTCACGATCTTCGAGCGCTTCTCGCCGCTGATCGAACCGATCTCCATCGACGAGGCTTTTATTGATGTGACCGGCGCAAGCCTGCTGTTTGGCGACGGAAAGGCCATCGCTGAAAAGATCCGCGCTGCCATTCGTGAGGAGGTTGCGCTCACCGCGTCGATCGGTGTGGCGCACAACAAGTTCCTGGCGAAGCTCGCGAGTGAAAAGGCCAAGCCCGACGGATTATTTGTGGTGCCGGAGGGGCGCGCTGCAGTCCTTCAGTTTCTTGCGGCACTGAAGGTTGGTGCGCTGTGGGGCGTTGGCAAGGTGACAGGCGAGGTGCTGGAGCGGGCTGGTTTTCGGACTGTGGCCGATATTCAGCAGGCTGACCGCGCGTATCTGGCGCGGATGCTGGGTGAGAGCCTGGCGGCGCACCTGTATGCGCTGGCGTATGGCGAAGACGCACGCGAGGTGGAGACCACGTCTGAGGAGAAGAGCCTCTCGCGCGAACATACGTTTCTGGAGGACTGTAAGGACCCCGAGGCCGTGCGCGAAATTCTTAAAGGCTTGGCGGATGAGGTGGGGCAGCGCGTGCGAGCCCACGGTCACTTCGCTGCGGTGGGTCGGCTGAAGTTGCGCTGGTCGGACTTCCGCACGATCACGCGGCAGGCGGCCTTCGAGACGGCGGCGTGTGATGATTTCACCTTTCGTGCGTTGGCTCTGCGACTCTTCGATGCCGAAAAACTGGTGCAGCCAGTACGGCTAGTCGGGTTCGGGGTGAGCGGTTTCAGCGCCGGGCGCAACGAACAGCTGTCACTCTTCGACGCCACGCCCGAAGCGCGCGAGAAGCGCGAGCGGCTGTGCCGCACGGTCGACGCTTTGCGTGAGAAGCTGGGCTCTGCCGCAGTTGTCCGTGCCGGTCTGCCGCCTAGTCGCCAGCACAACCAAAAATAACGGTTATTTTTTAGCCAGGATTACAGGATTACCAGGATTATAACAGGGGCAGTACGCCGCGATGGGGCAGCCGGCACAGCGGGGGTTACGCGGAGCGCAGCGCGTCTGGCCAAAGGCCACGAGGTAGGAGTTCCAGGTTATCCAGTAGCGGAGCGGCAGGAGCGCGCGGAGCACCATTTCGGTTTCGTAAGGCGTTTTCGTGCACACGAGCCCGAGTCGGTTGGTGATGCGGTGGACATGCACGTCCACACAGATGGCGGGCTTGTCGAAGCCGAGTGCCACGACGAGGTTGGCTGTCTTGCGTCCAACCCCGGGCAGTTCGCAAAGGGCCTCTACGGTGTCGGGCAGTCGCCCGCCGAACCTCGCGTCGAGCACGTCGGGCAACGCTTTTAGATGGCGGGCTTTGTCGCGATAGAAGCCGACGGGGTAAATGGTTTGCTCCAATTCCGCCAAGGGGATCTGGCGCAGGTCGTCGGCGACCTTGATTTTTTTGAAGAGCCTTTCGCATGCGGCCGCGGTGCAGGCGTCTTTCGTGCGAGCGCTGAGAATCGTTCCGACCAAGACCAAAAAGGGATCGCGTGTCTGAATCGCCACGAGGTCGATGATGGGGGCATGGACGGAGTGAAAGGCCGTTTTGAGCAGCCGGTTGACGGCGGGAATATCGGAAGGTGTCATAGGGTCATATCGCGTTAGGTGAGTGAACGAAGTTTTACATGAAGCCGCGTTGGTTACTGAATATCGAGGCATGTGGCGTGGGGGC
>JBBRJN010000337.1:0-4034 GCA_038219365.1 Kiritimatiellia bacterium
CACGTTTGATGCGCTCTCCGGCGAATTATCCGCCCAAACACGCGAGAATATCGACATCAACATCAAGCTGAAGAGTCTCGGACCGCAAACAACCGAGGCGCGTATCCGGATCGGCGTGACGGGCGATTTTAAAATGGCGGAGCTCGTCCATGGTTTGATTTTGGGTGAACTCGCCTTGGAGGCAGCGCCCCAACCTGCGCCGGGGCACAAGGAGGAGGTTAAACCATGAAGCACGTGCGGAAAGGTCTATTCATGAGTGCGGCAGGGGCGGTCTGCCTTTTCGGGTGCTCGCAGAAGGCGCTGTCCTTCAAGGCGAACGCTCTGGCAGGAATCAAAACCCCCTCCATCCATGTTTTAACGGACCGAGCCAAAGAAGCGCCCGTTTCCGGATCCTTCGGCTGGGGCTACTGTTTTTTCAAGGTGGCGGGCCTCCCGGGAGCGAACCTGTCTGCGATTGACGAGCGGTTGCATGCCTCCCTGCGTGCGGAACTCGCCCGCAAAGGACTGGTCTTCAAGGCGTCCGAACCAGACGTCCTCGTAAGCTATGCGCTTGCCGACGGTGCCGCGATCGACGACGAAGAGCTGAACCGTGCATACGGGGAACTGCTTGACGTGCCTGCCAGCGACCCCGCGTCGGCCTTGTATTACAAGCGCGGCGTGCTGGTGCTGGACATCGTGGAGCGAAAAGCCAAACACTTGCTCTGGCGCGGCGCGATTATGGCCGAGATCGATATGTCTTGGCCCGAAGAGCGTAAGCAGGAGCGGTGTAACGCGGTGATCGGCGAACTCTTGCGTTACTACCCGCATCCGTGACCGCCGCAGAAGAACCTCAGAAAGACACGCCATGTTGCAAGACCCTCTCATCTCAGAAAAGCGCAGCAGTGTCTGGCGAACTGCCGGTGTTCGGCTTGCCCTGTTCGTGTGTTTCGCGCCGTTCTGGGCGTGGGGTATTTTCGCCCTTTATTACGGCAGTTGGCCACATAGGATGTGCGTGACGCTGGCCGTGCTTTATGCCGTGGCGCATCTGGCAACGCTCCTGTTTGCACAGCGGCGACGTGTCGTTCTTGGTTGCGCGACCGCCTTCCTGCTGCCGCTATTGGCTTTTCAACTGATGCGCCCTTCCAATGACCGTGCGTGGCAGCCGGATGTCGCCCGACAACCCTACGCCGAAACCGTGGGTGATCAGGTGACGGTTCACAATGTCAGAAACTGTACCTACCAGTCGGAGACCAACTTCACCGCAGTCTTTGAGACACGGCACTATGATCTCGCTAAGCTATGTTCGGCTGATGTCTATCTCGTGGATTGGGGCCTGCATAAAATCGCTCACACCATGTTCAGTTTCGGCTTCGATGACGGACAGTACCTCTGCTTCTCGATCGAGACCCGCAAGAAGTTCGGCGACAACTACTCTGCGTTCAAGGGGCTGTTCCGCCAGTATGAGGTCATCTTCATCGCCGGCGATGAGCGCGACCTCGTGCGGCTGCGCACAAATTTCAGGCAAGGCGAAACCGTTCGCCTCTACCGGATGGTTAAGGCCTCGCCAGAGGCCATTCGCGGTGTGTTCACTGACTACCTGAACAGGATCAACAGCCTCTGCCGCAAACCGGAGTGGTACAACGCCGTGACCGAGAACTGCATGGTCGGTTTCTTTCAGATTGCGCGACAGCATGCCGTCAAAGGCCGGGGCCGCTGGCACTGGTCTGTCCTGCTCAACGGCTATGCGGACCGCCACGCCTACGAGAATGGCGCACTGGACACGACGTTGCCTTTCAAGGAGCTGCGCACGCGCAGCATCGTGAACGACCGTGCGCGTGCCGCAGGCGACTCGCCGGAGTTCTCGCAACTCATCCGTGAAGGCGTGCCCGGAGTTCTTCCGGCGACTTTAAAGGGGCCTCAGCCATGAACCGATTCCTCGTTCTCGCCGCTGTTCTTCTGCTGGCTGGCGGCTGCTCTACGCTCACTCCAGTGGGTGTCACCCGCCTTGGCATCGGGCAGACCTACGAGCAGATCAACCGGTGCGCACTGAGCGCGAGTTCCTGTAGCGACCACACCCTTGCAGTCCTGCACCGCTATTCGCTAGCCGACACCTACAAGAGTGAACCGCTGTCCTGCATCCGCAAGTTGCACGAGATCGCGTGTCGTGATGATCGTCGTGACGCGCTGCTCGCCCTTTCCGAGGTCTGCTATCTCTACGGCAAGCGCGGCCTGAAGCTCACGTTCGACGGGAACAAGGTTGACGCGGTCGGGCTGCACATCGCCTCCGCCGTGTACGCATACCTCTATCTGCTCGGCCCCGGCTCTGAGCCGCCGCCCACGCCCTTTGACCGGCATTTCCGAATCGCCTGCGACCTCTACAACCGCAGCCTGGCGCTGGCTTTTCTCGCGCGGCAGAAGCAGCCCAACTTCAACCTCACCCACATCGTTCTTCCCGTGGGCGCCATCAGCCTGAGCCGAGGCACCTCAGACCTCAGCCTTTCTGATAAGGTTTACCAGGAGTTCATCCCGGCGGACGAGTTCCTGGTCCGAGGCCTCAGCGTGCGCAACCGCAGCGGCGGGCTGGGCGCACCCTTGATCGCCTCGAAGAAGCGCAACATCGGGTTTCCCGTTGGCGACGCCAGCGCGGCCACCCTGTTTCTGGAGGTCAAGGGCGGTTTGCGCGAGATGGAGGCCGACATCTGCTCGGGTAGCGTGGACATCTACTCGCCGCAGACCCGGCACACCGTCGATATTGACGGTAAGCGCATTCCCCTTGAGACGGACACGACGGCCCAGCTAGCCTATGTGCTCGAGAACCCGCTCCTATGGAGTCTCGGGCTCCAGATGTTCAGGCTCGGTCAAATGCCTTATCCGCAGGGTATCTATCCGATGCATCCGTACACGTGTGGCAAGATCCCCGTGGTGCTGGTGCACGGCACAATGAGCAGCCCGGTATGGTGGGCGGAGATGCTGAACACGCTTAGCGCCGACCCGCGCGTGCGCGAAAACTTTCAGTTCTGGCTCTACCTGTACGACAGTGGCAAGCCGATTATCTATTCGGCGCGTAACTTTCAGGAGGCGCTCGACGCCGAGATCAAGAAGTTCGACCCCGAAGGTCTTGACCACGCCCTCTCGAATATGGTTGTCATCGGACACAGTCAGGGCGGGCTGCTGACCCGTCTGGTGTCCACCGATACCGGCGAGGCCATTATCGAAAAGGTCTCAGGCAAGACACTCCAAGAGCTGAAGCTCGCGCCGGAAGAGAGAGCGCTCGTCATAAAGTACGGTATCTTCAAGCCCGTACCGCAAGTTCGGCGCGTCGTCTTCATATCTACGCCCCACCGCGGCAGTTTCCTCGCGAATTCAATCGCCCGGAAACTCGCGCGCTGGTTCATCAGGCTGCCGAAGGACGTACTGCAGAACGGAGCCGAAATGCTGACTATCATCAAGCGCGTCAAGCTGCCGGGGACGCTTTCCGATAACATGCCGACCAGCATCGACAGCATGGCGCCCGGCAACCCGCTCCTGATGGTCGTAGCGGGACTTCCGGTTGCGCCGGGGGTCATCGCGCATTCGATCATCTCGGTCAAGCCGGATATGAAACCCCCAGACGGCGATGATGGCGTTGTTAAATATTTAAGTGCCCATCTCGACGGGGTCGCCTCCGAGTTCGTTGTGCCCAGCGAGCACAGTTGCCAAAGCAACCCCCTGACGATCGAAGAGGTCCGCCGCATCTTGCTCGAACACCTTAGGACGGTGGATCAGCAAAATAGAGTTCAATGCCAAACAAACAAGGAGAAATGAATGGACACCAACACGTTTAAAATTGGTTTTCTTTATTGTGGCACGGCGCTTTTGGGGGTCATGCTGATGAGTGGCTGCGCCTCCACGTACCAGCAGCGTTCGGTGAAGGGGTCGGGGTTCTTGCGCGACTACCGCCAGCTTAAGGACCAGGGCGGCGATACGGCAATGCTGAGCTATATCGACCCGAAAGCCAACTTCCGCGCCTACAACAAAATCATGCTCGAACCGGTCCGCGCCTACGTGTCGGGCAA
>JBBRJN010000338.1:0-4017 GCA_038219365.1 Kiritimatiellia bacterium
CGTCACGATACTGCCACTCTCCGGCAAGTGCGCCCCTGCCTCGCGGTACTGATCGTACTCAAAACGCAAGCAGCACTTCAGCCGACCGCAGCTCCCGTTGATCGAAACCGGGTTCAGCGACATCTCCTGTGTCTTCGCCATACGCACGTTGACCGGCACCATCTGTCGCTGCCACGTGCAGCAGCAAACCGCCCGCCCGCAGGGGCCAAGGCAGCCGACCAAGGCAGCCTCGTCGCGCACACCCACCTGCCACAGGTCTACGTGTGTTTTGAAATCGCGCTGCAACTGCCCGATAAAACGGCGCAAGTCCACCGGAACCTGCGCCGAATAGCGGATAAACAAACGGTCGCCTCCGTAAGAAAAACGCGCATACAATATTTTTACATGTCCTTTCTCATGGCTCGTGGAAAGCGCAAAGGCCTGCCTCGCCTTCTCGGAAATCGTCTTGTTCTCTCCGGTCCGCTTTTCATCCTCGGGCACCACCTTTCTGATCACACGAAAGGCTGGCACTTTCTCCCCGCCCAGCGCATTCTCGTTAAGGCCAAAAAGCTCGAGAACGACGCCCGTGTCGATCCCATAGTCGAGTTCAACCATGCAGGGATCACCTGGCATCAACTCAAGTGCCGTTGCAACTCGACAAACAAAAATACCGTTTTCCGGCATCCTTATGCGCGCGACTGTCTGCATTCCTCGTTCCTATGTTCCTATGCCACACCGTGGCTTATGCGGTCTAAAGCGTAAGCCAACACGGTCTCTTCCGAAAGGCTTTTCTCCATCTGCCGCGCGAGTTCCTCGACCGCACTCAGGTTGTAGATCGTTTGCGCAAGCGTGAGCCGCGCCGCCCGCTCCTGTAGAACCTCACGCTTGGCCTGGTTGTAAACAAGGTCATCCCCCCCACCGGCTTTCAGAACAAACAAGTCGCGGAACCACCGTAAGAAAGTCAGCAAAAAATCCATTCTCATCTCGCGGTAACGCGCACTCACCTTCGCGTCGAAGATATCGTCGTCGTCCTCAACCGCAGTGTCGTTTTTAGCTTCATCCTTGACCAGCTGCTCGGCCTTGCTTTTCATGTCAGTCAAAATAGAAAACAACACGTTGGCCATCGCCAAACCTTCCAGCGGCTTGCCCAGCAGCGGGCTCGACAACGTCTCCAGAACACGACTTTTCCAAGGCTCGCCCAACTCGCGCACATCGTCAAGATCGATTCTTTGGCAACGCGACACGATGGTCGGCAGCATCTGTTGCGGCGTGTCGGAGAGCAACAGGAACAAGGTTTTCGGAGGAGGCTCTTCCAGCGTCTTCAAGAATGCGTTTGCCGACGCCTCATTCAGCCGGTCAGCGCCCACCAGCACACCCGCTTTCCAACCGCCCGAAAACGAGGTCTGCGTCACCTCGTAAATCAGCTTCTCGCGAATCTGGCCGGCACTGATAATACGCGATTTCTTCTCGGGAAAGATCCAGTGGATGTCCGATTCCGTACGCTCGACAACACGGCGGCAAATGTCACAGACGCCGCACGGCTTCTCAGCCGCACGACAGAATAACGTCTGCAAGATACGCATCGCGAGATCCATCGCCACACCGCGCACCGGGCCGATAATCAAATAACCCTGTGCCGGACGCCCCGCATCAATCGCCCGCTTCACCATTTGGAACGTGTCGTCAATGCGCATCTGCCCCCCCTATCAGGCGTTCGTCGACCACCGCACGTATGTCGGCGGCCACCTGCTCCTGCGCACGCTCGGTCACAAGTACCGCAAACCGCTCGGGGGACTGACGCGCAAGTTCTAAAAAGCCGTTCCGCAGCCGGACATGGAAGTCATTCGCCTCGCATTCAATCCGATCCGGCGCGATCGCTGTCTGAGCCAGACGCGCCTGCAAGCGCCTCCGGCTGGTTTCAGGCGCGACATCGAGCAGAAACGTCAGGTCCGGCGTAAGCCCATGCGTAGCGAATCGGTTTACCGCACGCAACTCAGCCAGGTCAAACCCGCGCCCGTAGCCCTGATAAGCCAAGGTCGAATCGTCAAACCGGTCGCACAAAACCCATGCGCCCTTTTCCAGCGCAGGCCTGATCAGCCGCTCGACATGCTGGGCGCGGCTCGCGAGAAACAACAAAACCTCGGCGCGGGGCACGGGCGCTTCACCCGATCGATTGTGCTGCAATAACCCGCGGATCGCCTCTCCAGTCGGTGTCCCCCCCGGCTCGCGCGTGAGCGTCACCTCGACACCCCGCCCGCGCAGATGGTCCGCCAACAGGCGGATATGCGTGGACTTGCCGCTCCCTTCCGGCCCTTCAAAAGTGATGAACTTTCCGTAGGACATGGCTAAAGCTTCTTAACCTTCTGACCCTCTTTGGAGTCACGCACTTCCCACCCTTGAGCCGCCAGTTCGTCACGGATGCGGTCCGACCCGGACCAGTCTTTATTCGCACGTGCTTCGGCACGCGCCTGAACCAGCGCCTCGATTTCAGCCGGCATACCGCCGCCGGCGGCACGTCCGAACCGGATCAGACCAAACACCGTGTCAAGCGCATCGAAGACCGTTAACAACGCCGCAGCCTCGGCCGGCGTAAGCACCTCCTGATGCATGGCGCTGTTGCTCTCGCGAACAAGCGCGAAAAGCGCGGCAAACGCCTCCGGCAGATTCAAGTCGTCGTTGACCGAGGCCGCGAAAAAAATGCGGGGCACATCGGCCCACGACGGCAGCACGCCCGCCGCCACAGAGCCGGCCCGCGCCGTCAGCGCATCAACGCACTCGTCGATTCGGGCGAGCGAGGTGCGCGCCGCATCCAGCGCATCGAAGGTGAAATTGAGGGGCTGGCGATAGTGTCCATTGATCAACACATAGCGGATCTCGCGTCCGCTCCAGCCTTTCTGCACCAAGTCACGCAACGTGAAAAAATTGCCAAGCGACTTGGACATTTTTTCGCCGTTGACCCGCAGGTGCGCGCAGTGCATCCAGAAGTTGACAAACGGCTTGCCGGTCGCACCTTCCGTTTGCGCAATCTCGTTCTCGTGATGAGGGAACAGGTTGTCGATCCCGCCGGTATGGAGGTCGAAGGTCTCTCCCAGGTATTTCATGGCCATCGCCGAACACTCGAGATGCCAGCCGGGACGCCCCCTGCCCCAGGGCGAATCCCAAGCGACATCGCCGTCGCTCGCGTCCCACGCCTTCCACACGGCGAAGTCGCCGTAGCTCTCTTTTTCATACTCGTCCTGCGCCACGCGTGCCCCGGCCCGCAGATTGGCGCGGTCAAGGTGGGCCAACTTGCCGTAATTCGGCAGCTTGGCGACGCTGAAATACACCGAACCGTCATCCGACTTGTAGGCCAGCCCACGCTCAAACAGACGTTCGATCAGTGCCAGCATCTCGGGGATATGGTCGGTCGCCGCTGGATAAACCTCGGCAGGCTGGATGTTCAGTATTTTAAGATCAGCAAAAAAAGCTTGGATGAACGGTTCGGTAAAATGCTTGAGCGGTACACCCGCGGCCAGCGCACCGCGAATTGTTTTGTCGTCCACATCGGTGAGGTTCATCACCTGCGTCACGCGACAGCCGTTAAACAGCACCACGCGCCGCAGGATATCCTCAAAGGCGTAAGCGCGAAAATTGCCGATATGTGCGAAATTGTAGACCGTCGGGCCGCATGTGTACATCTTCACATGACCCGGCTCAATCGGCTGAAGCGGCTCCTTGCTACGCGTCAGACTGTTGTAAACCTGCATTGTCTCGTTTCTCCCTGTGAATCACTCAAAAGACGGCTGCTGCGTGACGGTGGCCACCGCCATGGCACTGATCCCCTCACGGCGGCCCACGGCATCCATGCCCTCGTTGGTCTTGGCCTTGACGGAAACCCGTGAAAGATCAATCCCCATCACCTCGGCAAGACGCACCCGCATCGGCAAAATGTGCGGCTGAAGTTTAGGTGCCTCGGCCACCACCGTCGCATCCGTATTCAGGATACGCCAGCCGGCACGCGTAAGACGCTCCACAACCCGCCCAAGCAAAACCGTACTG
>JBBRJN010000339.1:0-4006 GCA_038219365.1 Kiritimatiellia bacterium
GACCAAATCCAGCAAGAGCAACCCGATGCTCGAGACCAGGCCTGCAACTGGCACCCAGTCCGGACAGACAAAGACGCGCGCGGGCGGCGTAGTCTCAAGGGACTTAATGCGGATCAGGGTAATGTTGGTGATTGCAAAGACCACCAGCGTGAAACGGGCCGTCAGGTCCGCCAGCCCGGCCAGCGAGACCGCGAGCGCGAGAGCCAGTATTGCTGCCACGCCGATCGCGGTAGCCAGCAGTGGCGTGCCGGTTCCGGCGTGCAGATGCGTCAGGACCTTGGGTAGATTGCCTTGGGTTGCCAGCCCGTAAAGCACCCGCGAGATCATGATGACATGCACAATGATGCCGTTCAGCGTCGCTACGATGGCAATCAGACTCATGGTCTTCAGCGGCATCCCCGTCAGCCGTTCGAAGACCAACGCGAGGGGGGCACTGGAGGTGGAAAGTTCGTCGGGTGGTACTGCGACAACAGCAACCCAGACCACCAGCACATAGACGAGCGCGGTCAATCCAAGCGTCAGGAAAAGCGCCCAAGGCAGGGTGCGCGACGGGTTCTTCATTTCCTCGGCGACATTGACCAGATGCTCGAACCCGATGAAGGCAAAGACCGCGATCAGCGTCGTTCCCGAAAGCCCGACCCAGACAGCGATGTCGCCGGGTGCTGGCAGGATTTCCGGCAGGCGGGTCACAACCCCGCTGCCCGCCCCGAACCCGGCTGCGATGATCAGCACGAGCCCGCCGAGCTCGACCAGCGTCATGATGCCCGCAAGCGTGACAGACTGGCGCGTCGAAAGACAGGCCACCAGCCCCATCGACAGCACGACAACCGTGACGATCCACTGGGGTGGCAGATTGACAAACACACTAAGATATCCCGCGCTGCCGACGCTGATCGTGGCCGCCGAGACTGTCGCCGTCAGCACGACCAGCAATCCCATAGTCAGACTGAGCCAGGGCCGATTGAAGGCTGTTTGGACATAGGCGGCTTCGCTGGCGCTGACGGGCATCCGCGTTCCCAGTTCGGCGAAGGAAGCCGCACTGAAGGACATCACCACTGCGGCCAGAACGAAGGCCAGTGGTGCGTGCATTCCGCTTCTGCCTGCCGCGATGCCAACCAGCACATAGATGCCGGCGCCAATCGTCACGCCAAGCCCGTAGAGCACGGCGAGTAAAAGCGTCAATGAACGCTTCAGTTTTTGGTGTTGAGCAGAGGCTTGCAAAATGACTTACCTGTAATATTCCTGTCTATCTTAATCCCGTATCGAAACAGTTGAGTTGACGGAGGTTACGGTCCTTCACGCGCAGGCCACGCCCATTGAGCCAGTTTTGCTGACACCGAGATCGGCGCCGTATTCAGCCTGAAGACCGCGCTTGCCTTCGCATGATCCTTGCGGTCATTCTGGTCGTATCCGCCGGTCTCCAAACGGGTTTTGCGACGCGGGCGTACTGTTTGCGGCGGTCGTTGCCGGACTGGTCGACACCCATGCGGCGGCCATATCGGTGGCGACGCGTGTGACGTCGGGAAACGTCATGCCGCAAGACGCCGTGCTTCCCCATCCTCGCGGGCCTGACAACGAACACGCTGACCAAGATCTCATGGCCGCGACCAGTGGTGGTTGGGCTTTTTCCTTTCGGGTCGTGCCCGGTCTGATTCTTGCTGCGCCGGCGGCTCGAGTCGGGGCGATTTCGGCACTATTCTGGAACTGACCGGAGAGCCTGCCAGGCGGTTTGCGCCGATACCTAACCTTTGGCGTCCGGCTACCTTACTCGGGCTTCAGCATGCGCATCAGCAGACCGTCCTTGCGCCAGAACTGATGATAAAGCGAAGCCGCGACATGCAACGCAATCAGGCCGATGAACACGGGCTTGGCATAGGTGTGCCACTCGCCATAGGGGTCGCCATAATAGTAGCCGAGCAGACCCGTGACTGGGACCACGACAAGCAGCGCATAGAACAGCCAGTGGGAAATCCTGCCTGCCAGTTCGACGGCTCCGCTTGTTTCTGGCGGTGGCGGCGGAGCCCCGTTCTTGAGGCGCAGCACCAGCCGCACGGCGACCAGCGCAAGGATGGCGATGCCGAAGTAATAGTGCATTCCCGCAAGATTGCCTTCAAGCGCGGAGACAGTCTCGCCCTCCTCGGCCGCTTCGATGGCTTCTGTCATGCTTTCACCGAAGATCAGCTGCGCGATAACCAACGCGGCAATCAGCCAGTGTAGCCCGATTTGATAAACCGTATAGCCGCGGACGGCTCCGATCCGTTCAGCTTTCATGGTCATGCTCAATTCGGAATGCCTTTTCGAGTGTTCAATACATTGACCAATTCATCAATCGCATAGGGCGCCGCAGATCGTATTGATTCAGATCAGTCGCCGCCAGGTACTAACGATGGAACACGAGACGGCACGTCCACTGACCCACCGGGAAGTTTCCGGCAACGAGATACGCGCCGCCTGTGAGCGCATGTTCCCTACCGGCCATCCCATTGATCGTCGCGCTACCGAGCGAGGCGCCGCTTGTGACTCGGATTCCGTGAGGCCACTCAAGCGCGGTGTTCTGTCAATACTGGGCGTGTGTGTTCCGCATTCTTCATTTCGGCAGACACATCCGGTCGCCTCGGTTCGATCCTCAGCGCTCGAAGCGCGTTCAGGATGACAGCTACGTCGATCAGTTCCTGCAAGAGCGCGCCTTGCACGGGAGTCAGATACCCCAGCGCAGCGGCGATCATCCCGGCGACGGAAAGGCCGATCCCGGCCGCGACGCTTTCAAGGGCAATCCGGCGTGCACGTTGTGCGACCTCGATCCCAAGCACGATGCGGTCGAGGTGATCAACCAGCAGCACCACATCCGCCGCCTCTGCCGAGGCCGCGGCCCCGCGTGCCCCCATGGCGACACCGATATCGGCGGCAGCAAGGGCCGGCGCATCGTTCACCCCGTCGCCGACCATCATCACCGGCCCGTTCTTGCGTTCGCTGAGCACCAGCAACACCTTCTGGTCAGGCGTGAGGTCAGCCCTTACTGCGTCGAGCCCCAGCCCCACGGTCACCGTTTCAGCTACGGCACGGCGGTCGCCGGTTGCGAGCAGAATGCGTCCGACCCCCAACCGGCGCAGCCCTGCGAGAAGCTCCGCCGTGCCCGATCGTAGTGCGTCGGCCATCACCAGATGGCCCACGAGTTTTCCGTCGACGCCAAGCGCCACGACGACCGACCCCTCCTCCACGACCGCGCTATCGACGTCAGCCGAGCCAACCTGCGCTGCGACGAAGCCTGCGCCCCCGACGACCACCTTCCGGCCCTCAATGGTTCCTGCAACGCCTTCTCCAGGCGTCTCGACCACGCTTTCGGGAATCGGCAGAACGGTGCCGTGAGCCTGCGCTGCCGCGACAATCGCCCGTGCGATAGGGTGTTTGGATGCTTGATCCAGAGCGGCGGCATAGTACAGAACCTCGTCCGCGGACATGTCACCATGGGCGTCGATGGACACGATCTGCGGGCGCCCGTCGGTCAGCGTGCCGGTCTTGTCGAGGATCAGCGTCTGAATCCGCGCCAGCGCCTCCAGCGGCTTCGCGCCCTTGATCAGAACGCCGAAATGCGCCGCGCGTGACAGACCGGCCACCAGTGCCACCGGGACTGCAAGGATGAGCAGACACGGGGTCGCCACAACCAGAACCGCCACGGCGCGGATAGGATCGCCGGTGAACCACCAGGCCGCCGTCGCAAGAGTGACGGTGACGACGAGAAACAAGAGCGAGTAGCGGTCGGCCAGCCGAGCCATTGGGGCCTTCGAGGCCTGCGCCGCCTCGACCAGCCGGACGATCCCGGCATAGGTGCTGTCGGCGGCGCGTCGCGTGACCCGCATGTCGAAAGCTTCGCCCGCGTTGGTCGAGCCGCTCATCACGTCCTGCCCGCGGGTCAGACGCACGGGCATGGACTCGCCCGTCAGCGCGGACTGATCCAGCATTGCCCGATCGCTTTCGACCGAGCCGTCCACGGGCGCCACATCGCCTT
>JBBRJN010000340.1:0-3990 GCA_038219365.1 Kiritimatiellia bacterium
TGGTTGCTAGGTGCGGTTTCAGCACGCAGCACATGAGAAGGGATAATCGTGAAAGCCGCAAGGGCTCCCGCCTTTTTGAGAAAGTCGCGGCGCTGCATGGGGTGTGTCATAATACGTTCCTAAAATATGAGAGGTTACCAACGAAACACGCTGCTAAAACCAATCTCACTTTATTAACATATCGCTTTTAACGAGACTGCGCAAGGGCAGTTTAAGGGTTTTGAGCATTGACAGCACATGCCATATAAGGTAATATGCCGTATCTTTTTTTATGGGATAAAAAGGGTGGGGAGTTCCCCGCTCTTTTTTGTTGGTGGAACTCTGAAGCGGAAGGCGGTTTTGTATGAACAACGAGTTGCTATCGATTATCAGCTACCTGGAGCGTGACCGCGGGGTCAATCGGGAGATCATCATCCAGGCGATCGAATCAGCGATTCAACAGGCCGCCCGCAAAAGTTTGGAGGTTTCAAACGACCTGCGCGTGGAGATTGACCGCAAATCGCTGGCCATCAAGGCCTATGACACGATGGTTGTTTCAGATGACGACACGGGGCTCGGGTTTCTTTCGGTGCGCAAGGCGCGGACGTTGAAGCCGGAAGCGAAGCAGGGTGAAACGATTGAGGTCGAGGTGCCGACTGCGAAGCTGGGCCGCATCGCCGCGCAGACGGCGCGGCAGATGATTCTACAGAAGATCCGCGAGGCGGAGCGCAAGAATGTCTATGACGAGTACAAAGACCGCATCGGCGACATTGTGAGTGGCACGGTCCGGCAGATCGCGCATCGTGACTTGATTATTGAGTTAGGAAAAACCGAGGCGATTTTGCCTGCCAAGGAGCGCATCCCGACCGAGGAGTACAATGTGGGCGACCGTATCCGGGCGTACGTGCTACGTGTGCAGGCCGGTGCGAACGGTCCGGCCGTGGTGCTGTCACGCGCGTGTCCCGAATTTGTGAAAACGCTGTTCCGCTTGGAAGTCTCGGAGATCGCAGACGGCATTGTGGAAGTGATGGGCGTGGCGCGCGACCCGGGGTTCCGCTCCAAGATAGCGGTCAAGACGCTTGACGAGAAGGTCGATCCGGTTGGTGCGTGTGTCGGCCTGCGCGGTGTTCGCGTGCGCAACATTGTGCGCGAGCTTAACGGCGAGAAGATCGATATCGTCCGCTGGAGTGACGACATTAAGCAGTACGTAACACAGGCCTTGGCACCCGCGCGGCTTGAGGGTGTCATGATCGACCCGAACGAGCAGCGTACGGTGCACGTGACCGTCGCACCTGACCAGCTTTCGTTGGCGATCGGCAAGCGCGGCCAGAACGTGCGCCTCACCTCCAAGATCACGGGGTGGCGCGTGGATATCCAAAAGAGCGGCGAAGAGATCACGTTTGAAAAGCAGTGCGAGACCGCGATTGAGAGTCTGGCGGATGTGTTGGACATCACCGAGGCGATGGCGGGAACGTTGGTCGCTAACGGGTTCCTGACCACGGAAGGTATCATCGAGGCGGAAATCCCCTATTTGCAGGAGGTCACCGGGCTCGACGAGGATACGGTGCGCAAGATTTGGGTTGCAGCGCAAGCGGCCAGCGGTGTGGTTGAAGAAGCGGGAGAATAAAAGAAGATTATGAGAGTATGTGAACTAGCGAAGAAAATCCAGACCTCCAGCGGTGAGCTGCTCAAGCAGGCGGACGCGTTAGGTATCGAGGCCTATTCGCCGTTGTCGCAGCTTGACGCGCAAGACGCGTCGCGCCTTCAGGATCATTTCGGGAAGCGGTCCGCTGCGGACGTTGAGCGTGAAAACGCCGAGCGTGCGGCGCTTCGCGCCGAAAAGCTGTCCTCCGAGGTGTCGCGATGTGCCGCGCAGAACAAAGCCGACCGTGCGGTCTTGGAGGCCAATCGCACCCACGCGCTGGAGATGGATGCGCGGGCGAAGGGCCATCCCGTGCTGGTTCAGCCGTACGCAACCGCTTCGGCCGAGGTTGCTGTTTCGGTCCCCGAAGTGCTTGCCGTTGTGCCGGCGAACGTGGCAGAGGCCAAGCCCGTCGTTGCCGCCGAGCCCGCACCGGTCGTGCAGGCGTCTACGTCGTCGGAGGCGCCGCCCGTTCCGGCTGAGGCTTCGCATGTGAAAACGGCTGCGGATGCGCACGCGGCGAAGAGTGCTTTGAAGCCGAAGCCCGCACGGTACGTCGTCGAGGACGAACTGGAGCCCGCGGAGCAGATCGCCGCCTCCTTTATTGAACGCATTGCAAAAGAGGTCCCTCGCGAAGCTCCCAAGCCGGCCCGGGTACTGAACCAGAAGGGCCGCGATAAGGATGTGAGCCGTCCGCCTTTGCGCGGGCCGCATCCTCAGCAGTCTCAGCAGCGCACGGGGGGAACGCAACCGCAGCGTCCGGGACAGCCTTGGGCGCGTCCGCAGCAACCGCAGCAGGCTCAGGCGCAGGAGCAGACAATCGCGCCGGACCGGGTAATTTTGTTGCGCGGCGCGGTCATCGTGAAGGATTTGGCTGACCGGCTCGGGCTCCGTCCGAACCGCCTCATCGCGGATCTGATGCAGCTCAATATCCTGGCGTCGATTAACCAGCGCGTGGAGATCGATGTCGCGCAGAAGATTGCCGATAAGTACGGGTTCAAGATCGATATCGAACGCGCGAAGCGGTCGACCGAGCGGAAGCCGGTGTTGCGCAGCGAAGACGCCGACGACGCCATTCCGGAGGACAAGCCGGAAGAGCTGGTTCCGCGTCCGCCCGTGATCACGTTCCTCGGGCACGTCGATCACGGTAAAACGTCGCTCATGGACCGCATCCGCAACACGCGTGTCGCGTCAGGCGAGGCTGGCGGCATCACGCAGCATCTCGGCGCATACACGGTCGAAGTCAATGGCCGTAAAATCACGTTTTTGGACACGCCCGGTCATGCGGCCTTCTCGTCCATGCGTGCCCGTGGCGCGAGCCTGACGGATATCGCGGTGATTATCATCGCGGCGGATGACGGCATCATGCCGCAGACGCGCGAGGCGATCAAGCACGCGCAACAGGCGGGCGTTCAGATCATGGTCGCGATTAACAAGTGTGACTTGCCGACCGCCAAGCCGGACCGCGTGCGCCAGATGTTGCAGGGTGAAGGCTTGACGCCGGAAGAGTGGGGCGGCGACGTGGTCTGCTGCGAGGTCTCCGCGATCACCGGCAAGGGCGTCGATCATCTGCTAGAAATGATCCTGCTACAGGCCGACATTTTGGAGCTCATGGCCAATCCTTCACGCCGCGCCGACGGATTTGTGGTCGAGGCGCAGCTCGAACAGGGCTTGGGGCCGACCGCGACGCTGCTGGTTGCAGGCGGCACGTTGAATATTGGCGATATCATCATGTGCGGCGAACATATCGGGCGCATCCGCGGCCTGATCGATGATCGCGGGCGGCGCGTGAAGTCCGCCTTGCCGGCCACGGCGGTCAAGTGCATGGGCCTTTCCGGCGTGCCGGAGGCGGGCGCACCTTTCCGCGTGATGCTGAACGAGAAGCGGGCGCGCGAGCTGGCCGAGAAGGCGGCGGAAGAGCGCAAGCAGATTGAACTGGTCAGCTCCAAGGCCACGTCGTTTGACGAGCTCATGACGCACATGAAGGACAACCAGCGCCGCGAGCTGGCGATCATTATCAAAGCGGACACGCAGGGTTCTTCGGAAGCGATCTGCGAAGCGCTGAAAGAGATCAAGAGTGAGAAGGTGACGCTCAACATCGTCTCCGAAGCCATTGGCAACATCTCAGCAACGGACGTTAACAAAGCGGGTGCCGGCAAGGCGCTCATCATCGGCTTCAGCGTCGGTTGCGAGACCGGCGTTCAGCAGCTCGCGCGGCATGACGGCGTGCGTATCAACACGTTCCGCATCATCTACGAGCTCATCGACTTCATCAAGCAGCGCATGCTTGATCTGTTGTCGCCGGAGTACAAGGAAGTCATCAAAGGCCACGCGGAGATCCGCGCCATTTTCGACATCGGCAAGACGGG
>JBBRJN010000341.1:0-3967 GCA_038219365.1 Kiritimatiellia bacterium
CGTTGGGCGGCGTGGTGGCCCTCGCGCATGACGCGTTCTTCACTCTGGGCATCTACAGCCTGTGCGGGCGCCAAGTCAGTCTGACGATCATCGCGGCGCTGCTGACCATCGTCGGCTACTCGATCAACGACACCATCGTGGTCTTTGACCGGATTCGCGAGGAGTTGAAGAAGGATCCGAAGATGGATTTCAAGGCGCTTTGCAACATGGCCGTCAACAAGACCCTGAGCCGCACGATCCTGACCTCGCTGACGACGCTGATCACGGCCGTGGCGCTCTTCATCTTCGGCGGCGGCGCGATCAACGACTTCGCCTTGGCGATGATGATCGGTCTGGTCGTAGGGACCTACTCGTCTATCTTTATCGCCACGCCGATCATGCTGTCGTGGTACCGCGGGCACCGCCCCGCGTTCGCGCAGTCAAAGTGAGTAGGCTGCAATGACTTAAGAAACGGTGTGCGTGTTAAACGCGCACCGTTTCTTTGTTTTTACGTTGAGCGTTTAGGCCTCAGGTGGTCACCGACGTTTGTCGGACGCTGATCTGCAGGCTGGGCGCGTCAGGAGACGCTGCGGCGAAATATCGCGAGATACGGTAGCCGGGAACCCACACCACTTCGCTGTCACAGACGAAAAGAGGGGTCGTGTCACGCAGAGATTCGGGGAGTTTGGCGTCGACAAAGAGATCCTGGAATTTCTTTGAACCGTCCATGCCGGTGGGGGCGATTCGGTCGCCGGGGTGCCGCGAGCGCACGCACAATCGCCGGCCCTCGAGCCGAGCCAGGCTTAGCGTACAGACCGCTGGGTAGACGCCCAGGACACCGGTGCCGAGGCTCGCGCCACAGCCGGTTTCGGTCTCGATCTCCAAGGTGCCCCAGCGCAGGGTCCCGTTGAGGGGCACCAGGGCTTCCTCCGGCGGAGTCGTTTCTTCAGCAGGGCGGACAAACCGTAGCAGGCCTGCGTGGCAGACTGCAAAGGTGTTGTCCGGCAGCTGGTGCTTCCAGTCGCCGGCGTCGTGGCAGCGGTCCAACAAGGAAAGCACGGACTTGAGACCGACTGCCTCGGGCAGTTTCTGAAGGAAGAGCCACTGGCGCAGAATACGGCGTTGCAGCGCCTCGGGTTG
Source organism: Kiritimatiellia bacterium (assembly GCA_038219365.1). GTDB lineage: Bacteria > Verrucomicrobiota > Kiritimatiellia > RFP12 > UBA1067 > JAHFSX01. The sequence goes on from JBBRJN010000341.1 coordinate 1,120, forward strand.
CCGCATCAGCTCCGCCACTGCCACGGTTTCGGGGGAGCATATTTGCGAGCTGCACTGCCGGGCCAGCGATTCGAGCAGCTGATCATCCTCACGCAAAATCTCCGCCGACTGGCACAGGCTTGGCCGCAGCCCGGGAACCCAGTTTTGCTCAAGCTGTGGCAACAGCGTGTTCCTGACATAATTGCGGGGGATCGTGACATCACTGTTCGACGAATCCTCCCGCCACGCGTAACCGTATTGCCGCAGCCATGCGCGGAGAGCGGCACCCGAGATGGCCAGTAAGGGCCGGATGAGGGTGAATTCGGTGCCAAGGCTGGAGTCAGGAAGTGAACGGGGAGAGAGGCCGGAAAGTCCGGATGCGCCCGCGCCGCGTGCGAGCCGCAACAAGACGGACTCCGCAACGTCGTCGGCCTGATGCCCGGTGGCGATGGCGTCTAGGCGTGCGGTGGCGACGCACCGCATGAAGAACGCCATGCGCACCTCACGCGCAACCATTTCGAGCGATGCTCCGCCCCGCATGCTTTTGGCCACCGGGATCGTTTCCGAGAGCATGGGGAGGCCCGCCCCGCACGCGAGTTCGCACACGAAAGCGGCCTCGGCCTCGGCCTCGGCCCGCAGCCCATGGTTGAGATGGAGCACGGTGAGAGCGATGTCCGCTTCCTGACAGACTGGAAGCAACAGATGAAAAAGGGCGACGGAATCTGCCCCTCCCGACACGGCTAAGCCGAGACGCGACACGCCCTTCAGCAGATGATGGCGCCGCAGGTAGCGAAGGGTGGCCGCCGGTACGTCGGCCGGTGTCGTGCAATACCACATGGCTGTTAAGGTGTGGGACATGTCAGGCATGTTATGAAAACCGGGCGGTTTAGAACAGTCCAAAAACCGCGAGGCGCACGCCGTGCCTCGGCCGTTGCGAAGGGCAACCGAAGAGAGTTGATGTGGCCATCGCATTCAGGGTATACTTTCAAAGGTAGTCAGTGACACGTTCAATCAGGAGACAATCATGGAAATCAAGCGACGGAAATTTATGCAATCGACAGCGGTTGCAGGACTGACGGTGTTGGGGGGAAGGCACAGTTTGTTCGGGCAGGGGGCACCGTCTGCTACGGTGAGGGTGGCGTTGATGGGCTGCCACGCCAAGGGCCGCGGTTTTCAGTTAATGAAGGCTATTTCGGGATTGCCCGGGGTGGAGATCGTGACCGTGTGTGATGTGGACGCGCGGGCGATGGATGAGGCCTCTGCGGAGATTCTTGCCAAATCGCAGAAGGCCCCGAAGAAAGAGAAAGACATCCGCAAGGTGCTGGAGGACAAGGGCGTCGACGGCGTGATCTGCGCCGCGCCGGATCACTGGCACGCGCCCGCCGCGCTGATGACCATGAAGGCGGGCAAGGCGATCTATGTTGAAAAACCGGTTTCGCATAATCCGCGTGAGGGTGAGATCCTGGTTGAGGCGGCTGCCAAGTACGGGGCGGTCTTTCAGATGGGCAATCAGCGGCGCTCCTCTGCGGTTTATCAGAGCGCGATCAAGGAAATCCGCGCGGGTGTCATTGGCGAGCCCCGTTTCGCGCGGTGCTGGTACGCCACGACGCGCGGACCGATCGGCAAAGGCAAGAAGGTTGCGGCACCGGAATGGCTGGACTGGGAGCTGTGGCAGGGGCCTGCGCCGCGTCGCGAGTTTCAGGATAACGTGGTGCCGTACACATGGCACTGGTTTCATCAGTGGGGCACGGGAGAGTGTGGCAACAATGCGACGCATTATGTGGACGTGGCGCGCTGGGCGCTGGGGGTCACCTTTCCTTCGCGCGTGACATGCGGGGGCGGGCGGCTCTTTTATGAGGGCGACGATTGGGAGTGGTTCGACACGCAGGCGGCCACCTTCGAGTTCCCGGAACGCAAGTTCATGACGTGGGAGGGGCTCTCGTCCGTGAAGGCCAGACCGTACGAAGGCGCGAGCACCGGGTGCATGATTTACGGGTTAGACGGTGCCGTGCTCTTCACGCCGGACAACATCTGTACGCTCTTTGACAAGGCCGGCAAGAAAGTGCGGGAGTGGAACGCCAAGGATGTGACCGCCGACGCCACAAACCGGACCAACCCGACTGGCGGGCTGGATGCGGCGCACCTATCCAACTGGGTGACCTGTATCCGAAACAAGGACGTTAAGACGCCCTCGCCCGCGGCAGAGGCCTATGCCAGTACGCTGCTGACCCACCTGGCGAATATCGCCCAGCGCACGGGCGAGACGGTCAGAGTGGACCCGGCGACGGGGATGCTGGCCAAGGGCAGCGCGGGTGCTGACCTTTGGGCGCGCGAGTACGAGAAGGGCTGGGAGATGAGCGTGTGAGGCCAGCAATACTAATTTTGGCATGACACGCACAGAGGGAAGGCCCTCACGGGCCCACTTGCTACAAACGGAAACGCTGGGCTTTCTCCTGTTCGTAGTGGCACCGTGAGGCGCTTCTTTGCCATAGTTAGAATTGCTGGTGTGAGGCAGGCGGTACGGGAATGCTGGAAGACGACAACGTCCCTTTCTGAATCGGTCCCGTCATTCCCGTCGTGGTGAAACAGCTCGGTTTTTAAGATGACGCTGATGAGGCAACGAGGGCATCCAAACGGCCTTGTATATAGGGTTGCATCCGTTTTCGCATCGGGCTCTGTTTTTCATCGACTTTATGCCTCAAATCATCGATCATACATGGTTCGAAACAAGGGGTGTCGTGTAACCCCCCGCCCCAGCGGGGACAACACACCCCAAGTTTCGAAACAAGTATGATAGTTGATTTGTGGCATAAAGTAGATGTAAAAAAGAGCCCCATGCGACAAAGGATGGAAACCGAAATAAAAGGCG
>JBBRJN010000342.1:0-3965 GCA_038219365.1 Kiritimatiellia bacterium
CGCAAGTGTGTGAGGATGAGCGGCTAGCGGTTCACGAGCGGTCATTATTTTGTTATGAACGAGGCGAACAAAGCATGTGTCCACGGTGTGCCGGGTGAGCATGCGCGTGCGACCGGCGTCATGCGGGCGCTCTGGCCCCTGCTTGCCGCCCTTTTTTTGTGCGGGCTGTTTTTAGGCACGGTGCTGCCGCGCGTGATGCTGGGTGTCTCCGGCGCCGGGTTTCTGGTCGCCGCCTTGTTCCTCGTCTGGGCTGTGCGTGACGGGCATAAGGGCATCGATTCTTTTTTCAAAGGCGCGCGGGGGGAGGAGAGCGTGGCCCTCCTGTTGGCAGCCTTGCCGCGCGGGTTCCATGTGTTTCATGATGTCATGTGCGGCAACTCGGGGGGTATCGATCATGTGGTGGTCGGCCCAAGCGGCGTTTTCGCGATTGAAACCAAGTGCTGGGCAGGCTCCGTGACGATTGACGATGAGGATGTCCGCGTTGACGGTGCTCCGCCAACCCGGCCTCCTCTGGTGCAGGCGCGTGCCTCTGCCCATGCTTTGGCGTTGCTGCTTGCGGATAAACTGGACGTTGTTCCAGCCTGCGTTCCGGTTGTGTGTTTCGCAAGCAACACCTTTCAGGATGAGCTGATGAGGCGCGACGAGACCGTCATCTGCAATGCGACCGCGTTACAGACATTGATTGTGACGTATGCCTTTCATTTATCTTCTGACGAAATTGAGCGGATCGTAAAAGTGATGGAGCAAAAAGATTCATGATGAAGCGAAGTTTCTTGCGTGTGTCCTGTGTCCTTGCGACCAGTTTTACCCTGTGGGCTGCGGAGGGGGAGAAGGCTCAGCCGCTGCCGCAGCCCTATTATGGGGAAATCGCGCAAAAGGTTGCGCGCGTGCTGCCGGCGGCCCATTTATCGCAGCATCCGCTGGATGACGACATCTCGCAAAAGGCGTGGACGAACCTGCTGACATCGCTTGATTTCGATCACAGCTATTTTTTACAAAGCGACATTGCCGCCTTTACAAACATGGAGTTTAAGATCGATGACGCCGTGAAGACGGGTGATGTTTCTTTTCCTTTTGAGGTCTTCCGGGTGTTTTGCCAACGGGTCGAAGAGCGTTATGCCTTTGTGACCAACATGCTTGCGAAAGGGATTTCGTGTACCGAGGACGAGACCTACACATGGAAGCGCAAGGACGCACCGTGGCCGGCTTCGCAACAGGAGCAGGACGAACTGTGGCGCAAGCGCATTAAGAACGAATATCTGGTGCAGGTGATCGGACGTGAAATCGACCTTGCGGCGGCCACGAATAAAACCGCAGGAGCGATGGGTGCCTCCAACACGTTGGCCCTGGCGGCGGGCGTCGCCACGAACGCCGTGGCCGCGACAGCAGCCACAAATGCTCCCGTGGTGTTGACTCCAGAAGCGAACATTGCTTCACGCTATAAGCAGTTCACGATCGTGATTCAAGATATGGATGAGGAGGCTGTCCTACAGCGCTATCTCAGTGCTGTCGCCATGGCGTATGACCCGCATTCAGACTACATGTCGCCCATGCGCAAAGAGGATTTCGATATCGACATGAACCTTTCGCTGTGCGGGATCGGTGCTCAGTTGCGCTCAGAGGACGGGATGGCCCGCATCACCGAAGTCATCCCCGGCGGTCCCGCGGCTTGCGACAAACGCGCCATCCGTCTGGTAAAAGACGACAAGATCATCGGTGTCGGACAGGGTGACGGCGTGATTGAGGATATCGTCCACCTGCCGCTCAACAAGGCCGTGCGCAAGATCCGTGGCGCTAAGGGCACCAAGGTGGTTTTGAACGTGATACCCGCCTCCGATCCGACCGGCACCACCACCAAGAGGGTCGATCTTATCCGCGACGAGGTTAAACTGGAAGAGCAGGCGGCCACCGGCCATGTCTCGCGCGTCACGCTGAAAGACGGTACGGTGCGTAAACTCGGTGTTGTACGGTTGCCCACTTTTTATGGCACCATGGACAAGCGGCCCAATCAAGAGGGGTTCCGCAGCGCAACGGTGGATGTGGCTAAGCAGATAGCCGCGTTTAACAGTGAGGACGTTTCGGGCATGATCCTTGATCTTCGCAATGACGGCGGCGGCTCGCTGCGTGAGGCCGTGAGCTTGACGGGTCTGTTTGTGCGCAGCGGACCGGTTGTGCAGGTGCGTGAGCCTCGTCAGATTGTCGTGTTGCCTGTTCCTAACATCGATCCCGCCATGGCGTTCCGAAAACCCATGGTCGTGCTGATCAACCGGACTTCAGCTTCAGCGTCGGAGATCGTTGCGGGTGCGCTGCAGGATTACGGTCGGGCTGTGGTGGTCGGTGACTCGCAATCCCACGGCAAAGGCACGGTGCAGACGGTCATGCCGCTGGGGCCTGAGAAATTTGGTTCCATGAAAGTGACCACCGCCAGTTTCTACCGCATCAATGGTGCCTCTACGCAGCGCAAGGGCGTCGCGTCGGATATCGTGATCCCGTCCGTGCTGGAGGGTATGGATATCGGCGAGGACAAGCTGCCCGGCGCGCTGCCCTGGACTCAAGTGGAGCCCGCGCTCTACATTCCGGTCTCGGATGTCGTCAAATTCGTGCCGCAGTTGAAGGAGCAGTCCGCCAAACGGCTGGCGAAAAATAGCCGGTACGCTCGCTACTGCACGCTTGTCCGACATGTGCAAGAGGCGAATGAAAAGACGACGGTGTCACTGGAAATAAATACCCGTCGCAAGGTCATGAAGGCCGAGAATGAGATGCGGAAGCTCGAGGATGATGAGGTTGATTCCTCTCAAAAAGACAACAACGGGGACGACGTGGTGCTCGATGAGGCGCTTAACATCCTGTCAGATATTGTCGACCTCTCAGGCGGTGCGGATATTCCGATGGAGACCGAAGGAGATCTGCGGACGCGCATGATGCGGATTTTCGGGCGGGACATGCCGTGAAACGTGGGCGCGCAAGAGGGGGGACTCAATGAAAATCAAGTTCACGAAGATGCATGGCGCTGGTAATGATTTCGTCTTGATTGATGACCGCGAAGGGGCCGTTCCGTGGGAGGATCATTTTCTCATGGCCTCGCTGGCCAGCCGTCGTACCGGCATCGGGTGCGAAGGCGTGATTCTGGTGCAGCAGTCTGACAAAGCCGACTTCCGCATGCGCTTCCTGAACCCAGACGGGACTGAAGTGGACATGTGCGGGAACGGGTCACGTTGCGCAGCGGCTTTTGCGCACGCGATTGGTGCCAGCGGCACGGCCCTCACGATGGAGACCATGTGCGGGCTCATCGACGCACAACTCTCCGATGCCGGCGTCTGCGTCTGGATGCCGGAGCCCACCAAGAAAAGTTACGGCATCGAGCTTAAGGTCGGCAGCGAGACTGTCCGCGGTGATTTCATCAATACGGGCGTGCCGCATTTTGTGGTTCAGGTGCCGAATATCAGCACTGTCGATGTGCAGGGACTTGGACGCGCCTTGCGCTTGCACCCAGCCTTCGCGCCCGAAGGTGCCAATGTTGATTTTGTCACTTTCCGCACGCCCAACCGCATGACCATGCGCACCTATGAACGCGGCGTCGAAGCCGAGTCTGGCGCGTGCGGCACCGGTGCGGTCGCCTGTGTGGTGGTGGCGGTTGAAACCGCACAGTTCACCTTGCCTGCCAAGGTGAAAACGCCCTCCGGGTACGACCTCATCATTGATGGTGATTGGCGACACCACAAATGCACCGGTTTGACGCTGACCGGGCCTGTGAAGTTTGTGTTTACCGGCGAGATCGATCTGAACGACATCGACATGGGCGGAGAGATCGACTGAGCGCATGAACCGTATCTTATTTGAGCAGGAAGAACTCCAGCCGGACGGCACGGTCCTGTTGACTGACGCGCGCGCCAACCATATCCGAAAGGTCTTGCACGCGGCTCCAGGGTGTACGGTCAGGACAGGTGTTCTGAACGGTCTGGCGG
>JBBRJN010000343.1:0-3954 GCA_038219365.1 Kiritimatiellia bacterium
GTGGATGAGCAGGGTGAGCCGTTCAGTGATCAGTGGGCCTTCTTAAGCGGCCTTCAACGACTGTGCAGAGACGAGGTTGAAACGTATGTGGAGTCCGCGCGGAGGAATCGACGGATCGTGGCGGCTGCTCCGGTTTCTGAAGAGGACGAGCACGCCGGACGACCGTGGGATGCGTTGCCCTCGCGTCAGGTCGCTGCGCCGCCATTGGCGCAACCCTTGCCGAAACAGGTGGACGCGGTGCTGGGAGACCAGCTATACCTGCGCAAGGCTGACTTGACTCCCGGCTTGAAGGGGCGGCTCGTGAGGCTGGCGGCCTTTCAGAATCCCGCGTTCTACAAGGCGCAGGCGATGCGCCTCAACACGTTCGGGATCCCGCGCGTGATTTGCTGTGCGGAAGATACGCCGGAGTTCTTGATCTTGCCCAGGGGATGCCTGGATGCGGTGCGCGCACTGCTTGAAGAGAACCGTATCCGCCTCGTTATCCGTGATGAGCGGTTTCGGGGAACACCTTTGGAGGTCCATTTTCAGGTGGTGTTGCGGCCTGAACAGGAGCGGGCGGCGAAGGCCATGCTCGCGCATGATAACGGCGTTTTGGCGGCGGGCACGGCGTTCGGAAAAACCGTACTGGCCGCATGGCTGATCGCAAAGCGGGGTGTAAACACGTTGGTACTGGTGAACCGCCAGCAACTCCAGACACAATGGGTGGCGCGGTTGTCCTCGTTTTTGGATATTCCCGAGAAGGAGATCGGAAAAATCGGTGGCGGACATCGGAAAGTCACTGGGCGTTTGGACGTTGCCCTTATTCAGAGTTTGGGACGGAAAGGGCAGGTGGACGATTGTGTGGCGGCTTATGGTCATGTGGTCGTGGACGAATGCCACGCGCTTTCCGCGCCAACCTTTGAACGGGTGGTGCGTCGCGCGAAGGCCTGCTATGTGGCGGGGCTTTCAGCGACGCCTATGCGCAAGGACGGGCATCAGCCGATCATCTACATGCAGTGCGGCCCGGTGCGCCATCGGGTGAACGCCAAGCAGCTCAGCCAGACGGAACCGTTTACACATATCGTTCAGGTGAGGCCGACGGCGTTTCATGCGTCGCTGGGGGCTGTTGGGGATGAGTCCGCGCAATCGTTTCAGACCGTGTGTGACGAACTGGTCGTGGACGAAGCCCGAAACCGGCTCATTGTGGCGGATGTGCTGAGGGCTGTTGCGGAGGGCCGTTCGCCCGTCGTGCTGACCGAACGCAGGGAACATTTACAGCGACTGGCGGACGCTTTGCAGGGGAACGTGATGCACGTGCTTGTTCTGAAAGGGGGTCTGGGTAAGAAACAACGTGCCGCGCTTCAGACCCACCTGTCGTCCATCCCCGACAGCGAACCTCGTGTGTTGTTGGCGACTGGCACGTATCTGGGGGAGGGTTTTGATGACGCGCGGTTGGACACGCTCTTTCTGGTAATGCCCATTTCATGGCGCGGTCGCATCGCCCAATATGCGGGGCGCCTGCACCGGAGGCATAGCGGAAAACACGAGGTGCGCATCCTCGATTACGTTGACCTGAATGTGTCGATGCTGGCCCGGATGTTTGACCGCAGATGTCGCGGCTATGAGGCGATCGGCTACCGTCTGGTCATGCCATTGAACGCGACGCTGGGCTGGCCGACAGAGGTTGCGGTCCCGCTGGAGCCCGCGTGGCAGGAAACCTATGCGGCGAGTGTGCGGAGACTTTGTCGCGACGGGGTGGATGCGGGCTTGGCGGACCTGTTCGTGTTTGCGACCTGGAAGGCCTTGCCGCAGGATGCCACGGGGGCAGGGCGTGCGCGGAGTGCGACCGAGGCCTTTTTGTATCGGAGACTCGAAACGTTGGAAGCGACGCGGGGGCGTTTCCGGCTCAATGCTCAGCTGCCGATTCCGTTTTGCGGAAGCGGAACGATGGAAGTGGACTTGGTTTGCCAAGCGTTGCGGTTGGCGATCGAGGTGGACGGGGCGCAGCATTTTGCGGATTTGACAGCCTACCGGCGAGACCGCAGAAAAGATGCTCTGCTGCAGGAAAACGGCTACCTGGTGATCCGGTTTCTGGCCGAGGATGTTTGCGAACAGCTCAACGATGTGTTGGACAGCATCTTGCGGGCGGTGGTTCATCAGAGGGCGCGGCAATCAGGCGGACTTCAAGATAGGTGATGAGGTAGGCGAGTCTGGACGGATCTTTATTGGCTTTGAGGAGGTGGTTTCTGAAGGGCCTGCACCTGGCAGTTGACAGCCTGTGCATTATTTGGTTATTATGCCAAACGACAAAACGAAAGAGGACCTGTGAACAAGCAAGCGAAATCCATTTTGGCGGCGAAGACGAAGGTGCTGAAGGCTCTGGCACATCCGGCTAGGCTGTGGATGGTGGAGCAGTTGGAGGGCGGCGAGCGCTGCGTGTGTGAGTTGGTCGACGGGCTCGAACTGGACTATTCGACGGTCTCCAAGCATCTGTTGATTTTGAAGAATGCGGGCGTGGTGGAGGATGACAAGCGCGGCAAGCAGGTGTTCTATTCCCTGAAGGTGCCGTGCGTCCTGAATTTCATGCACTGCGTCGAGGCCGTGATTAAGGGCTGAGTGGTTGAAGGCTGATCGTTCGAAAGAAGTTGTATGGACTGGAAAACCGAGTGGAAGAAGGTCGCGTGGATTGTGGCTGGCTTTATGGCCTGTTTCTATCTGCCGGTGGGCGTTGCGCGGTTTGATCACGCGGTGCTGGAGGCGGCGCATCTGGTGAAGTGGTACGCGCAGGAGCATGTGCTGCTGTGCCTGATCCCGGCGTTCTTCATCGCGGGCGCGATCGCCGTTTTTGTCAGCCAGAATGCGGTCATGAAGTTCCTTGGCCCCAAGGCGAACAAGCTGTTGGCCTACGGCGTGGCCTCGGTCTCGGGCAGCATCCTGGCCGTCTGCTCCTGCACGATCCTGCCGCTCTTCACCGGCATCTACCGCATGGGCGCGGGGCTGGGCCCGGCCTGTGCATTCCTCTACTCCGGCCCGGCGATCAATGTGCTGGCCATGATCATGACCGCGCGTATTCTGGGGGCGGAGTTGGGCATTGCGCGTGCGGTGGGCGCGGTGGTGTTCAGCGTGGTGGTTGGGGTTGCGATGCATGTGCTGTTCCGGCGCGAGGAGGCCGAGAAGGCTGCTGCGGCGATGCAGTTGCCGGAGGAGGAGGGCGGGCGGCCTTTGTGGCAGACGGCGCTCTATTTCGCCTCCATGGTCTTGATCTTGGTTTTCGCCAACTTCGGCAAACCGCAGAATCCCGAAGGCTTCTGGGCCGCAATCTATGGGGCCAAGTGGATGCTCTCGGCGGTATTTGCGACGGGTCTTGGTGTGATGCTCGTGGCGTGGTTCAAGATGCGGGTTTGGAAAGTCGGGCTCGTAGCGGCCGCGACCGTGCTGACGGCGCTGGGCACGGGCGGCAATCCGCTGGCGGCCTTCACGGTGGGGTCGCTGGGGCTGGCGTGGCTGACGGCGACGGACAAGGGCGAAGGCGGGCAGTGGTTCGAGTCGTCGTGGAGTTTCGCCAAGCAGATCTTGCCGCTGTTGCTGATCGGCGTCATCGTGGCGGGCTTTTTGCTCGGGAGGGTGGGGCAGGAAGGGATGATCCCGTCCGAGTGGGTCGCGAAAGCAGTGGGGGGTGACTCGCTGCGGGCGAATTTCGTAGCCTCGTTCGCGGGCGCGTTCATGTACTTCGCGACGCTGACCGAGGTGCCGATCATTCAGGGGCTGATGGGCGCGGGCATGGGCAAAGGGCCGGCGCTGGCGCTGCTGCTGGCCGGCCCGGCGCTGAGCCTGCCGAGCATGCTGGTCATCAACAGCGTACTGGGGCCAAAGAAGACGGTGGCGTTCGTGTCGCTGGTGATCCTACTGGCGACGGCTACGGGGTGGGTTTTTGGGCTGATGTTTTAGGGTTTATGAAGGGAACGGAACAATGAA
>JBBRJN010000344.1:0-3943 GCA_038219365.1 Kiritimatiellia bacterium
CACCGTGCGCAGGCTCTCGACGAAATACATGCCGCAGCCCTTGGCTAGAGGGATCACAAAATTCGCGGTGAACGAGAAGGCGTGGAAAAGCGGCAGCACGATCAGAAAGGTGTCTTCCGAGGTGATCGCGTCGCCGAGGGCGTCGAAGCTGCCGAGGGCGTCGCTGCAGAAATTGGTGTGCGTGAGCATCGCGCCCTTGGGCTTGCCGGTTGTGCCCGAGGTGTAGATGATGGAGGCGAGGTCTTGCGGGGCCGGCGCGTGGCCGGTGTACCAGGTGAGAGGCACGTCCTTGACGCTGGCACGCAGCGTTTCATAATCGTAGCAGGGCCGCCCGTCGACCGGCGCGAGCGGGCCAGCGCCGCCATCCGCGACCACGATGAGGCGGACGGCTGGCAGCTCCGGAAGGATCACCCCCAGAAGGTCGAGGTGCCGGGTGTCCGTGAAGACGGCGACCGCGCCGGAGTCTGCCAGAATAAAGGAAACCTCGCGTGCGCGAAGCTTCGGGTCGACCGGCACGACCGGCACGCCGGCGCCGGCGGTGGCGAGGTAGGCCTCAATCCACTCCGGACCATTCTCCAGAATGAGCGCGACAGGCTCAGCGCCGGATTGCAGGCCGAGTCTTCCAAAGGCCTCTGCCATTTGGCTGACCGCGCGGGCCAATTCCGCATAGGTGCGGCTTTGCCACGCGTTATCGCGGCGGTAACGCAGCGCGATCACATCCGCCTGTCGGGAGGCCGCCGCATCTAACAGGGTTCTAAGGGTCATCGTGCTCCAAATGGGTGTTTAGGCTGAAGACATTCTAAAACCAAAAGGACAATTTCCTTTTTTAAGATAATATGAAAAATAGAGGAATGGGTCACAAAAGCCAATCTTGATTTTCATTTTTGTCATTTTTACATTGTCAACCGGAGGTAATCTTTTTTATCTTAGGCATTTGAAAGAGAGGTTTCGCGTGATTTTACCGGTGTTAACGTTCGGACATGAGATTCTGCGCCAGAAGGCCGTGCCCGTGGCCGAAATAACTGACGCGGTGCGTCAGCTTGTCCGCAACATGTTGGAAAGCATGTATGCCGCAAAGGGGGTGGGACTGGCTGCCGAGCAGGTGGGGCGCACCGAAAGCGTCTGCGTGATCGACGTGCCTCACGACGCGGAGAAAGAGGCGTGCCGTGAGGAGAACACGGCGATCCCTATGCCGCTGGTGCTCATCAACCCAGAGATCATCGCAGCCGAGGGCAAGCAGCGCAACGAGGAGGGGTGCCTCAGCTTCCCTGATATCGGTGCGCCGATCACCCGCGCGGATAAGGTGACGGTCGCCTACACCGACTTTGCGGGCGTCCGCCTGACCGTCTCCGCGCGCGGGTTGCTCTCGCGTGCCATCCAGCACGAGGTCGATCATCTCAATGGCGTGTTGCTCGTTGACAAGATGAGCCCGATGCAGAAGATGTCCGTGTCGGGACAGCTCAGGCGGTTGCAAAAACTCGCGCGAGAGGAGTAGGCAAACGGCTCGACGGAGTCTCGCCCTCCAAAAGCCGTCTGGAGGGCGAGCATCCCCGCGAGCCGCTACTTCAGCAGCTTCGTGAAACGGTGGAAGGCCGTGTCCCAGGCACCGGTGTTCTGCGGTTTGAAGGTCGTGATCGGGAAGGCCGACTTGATGAACGGCATCGCGGACTTGAGGTCAGGGATGATGCCCGCGCCAACCGCCTGCACCATGAGATTGCCGACCGCTGTGGCTTCTTTCGGACCAGCCAGCACCGGCACGCCAATCGAGTCGGCCGTGAATTGGTTGAGCAACGGGTTGTTGCTGCCGCCGCCCACGATATGCACCACCTCGGTCTCCGTACCGGTCACGCGGTTGATCACGTTGTTCACATGCCGGTATTTGAGCGCCAGGCTCTCATACACGCACCTCAGGACCGTGCCGCGGTCCTGGGGCGCGGTCTGGCCGGTCTCGGCGATAAACGCGCGGATCGCCTGCTCCATGTTGGAGGGGTTGTAGAAGCGCTTGTCATCGGGGTCAATGAAGGAGGTGAAGGCCGGCGCGGCGGGCGTGATACGATCCACCTCGTCCCACCCCATGCGCTTGCCGTCGGCGATCTCCCACACGCGCAGCAGCTCTTGGACGATCCACGTGCCCATGCAGTTGCGCAGGAAGCGCGTGTTGCCGATGCCGCCTTCATTGCTGAGTCCGAGGCTCATGGCTTCGGGCGTGGTGATCGGCTTCTTGATGAGCTTGCCGACCAGGGACCAGGTGCCGGAGCTGATGATCAGGGCCTTCTTGGTGTTCTTCACCGGCGCCGCCGCGAAGGCGCTGGCGGTGTCGTGCGAGCCGACCGCGATCAGCTCCACCTCGTTCAGGCCGCACAGCGCCGCCAGACCGGGCTGGAGTTTGCCGATCTTGGTGCCGGGCTCCACGATTTCCGGCATCAGCTTCTTGGGGATGCCGAGCGCCTTGAGCATCTCGCTGCTCCATTTATGCTTCTTGGCGTCCATCATCTGCGTCACGCTGGCGAACGTGGAGTCCACCTGCGTGCAACCGCCCAGATAGTAGTAGAAGAGCGCCGGAATCGGCAGGTAGACCTTCGCCAGTTTGAGCAGTTCGGGGCGGCGCGTCGCTACCCAGAGGAGCTGGTTAGACTGGTTGAAAGGCTGGAAGTGGTTGCCAGTGACGGCGTACACGCGCGCCGCGTCGATCTTGGCTTTCACTTCGTCGATCATGGTGTCGAGGCGGTGGTCGCGGTAGCAATAGACCTTGCCGAGCACGTCGCCGTCCTGCGTCAGAAAATGGCCGTCCGCGCCCCAGGTGTCGATGCCGATGCCGTCCAGCGTGGAACCGTGGAGGCGGCGCGCGGCCTGCAATCCCTTGACGATGTTCTGGTAGATGTAGGTGTCATCCCAGTACGTGCGTTCGGTCACCGCACCCGTGCGGTCGGGCAGAAAATACGAGACGCCCTCATGCGCGAAACGATGGACCTCTTCCATACGGAACGTGCCCGCACCGAAGAACCCGATGAAGCATTTCCCCCCCGAGGCACCCAGATCCACAGCGAACAACTTCTTCTCGGCCATAACCCCTCCGTTTGGTGCGGCAGAACCGCCCCGTAGATTCAGAAATAATCAATAATTGAACCTAAATCTTATCACACGGGTAAGAGTTCAGGAAGTGTGAAAATTCGGTTCAAGGCATCGAAACCTTCACCCGGAAGAAGCGGGTCGCCGCATTCGTGGACGACGACCAGGAGGCCGCTCCGAGCGCGGCCTTGCCTTCGACCGTATAGGTACGCGTCCCGACGAGGTTGGGCGTCCACGTCACTCGGCGCACCCCATTCGAGACGCTGATGCCCGCCTTAAACACGGACGCTTTGTTGGTGGGGATGGTCCCCGCGACGTATTCCTGCCAGGTCAAATACCCGTCTCCGTCGGCATCTGCCAGCGCGGCAGCTTCATAGTTCCCGCCCGACACCAGCAGGTAGGTGTCCAGCCAGGTGTAGGGCACGGGAACGGGCGTGGTTGAGGTATTCCCTCCGGAGGGCGTCCACGTCACCTGATCCACCCAGCCGCAGTCCGAACCTTCCGACGCACTGCCGTCTTTTTCATACTTCCAAACGAGCGTGTGTGTGCCCGCCGGGATATCCCATCCTTTCTGAGTCCAGCCTCCCGTCGTACCCGATATCGACCCCGCTTGTTCATACCCGTCATAGTAGAAACGCAGATAATCCCAACTCTCTTCGGAAGAAACCGCCCACCAGTAGTACAGCGTACCAGGACCTGTTACCGTCGTTTGTATCCATGTGGTCTGGTCATCGCCAATATCGCCGCTCTGCGCCGCATCCACTCCGTCATAGGTGGTCGCGGTCTGCCCGGCCCAATTCGCGTCGCCCCCCGTCGTCCATGTCAGAGAGGTGTTGTCGAGCGCGGTTCCAAGCGTTAAGCCGGCTGCCGGCCT
>JBBRJN010000345.1:0-3929 GCA_038219365.1 Kiritimatiellia bacterium
CCCCCACGCAGCGTTTTGGGCATCGGTATAGGCCTTCGGCCAAGGTGCCCGCATAATGGTCTCAGCCTCCGTGCCATAGCCCATCTGGTGCCAGACCTCCTCCGTGAGGAACGGCATGTAAGGGTGCAGCAGCTTGATCGCCTTGGCGAAAACATCGGTCATCACCGACAGGATCTGCCGCCGGCGCGCGTCGTCCGTGCCATAGAGGTCCTGCTTGGCGTACTCGAGATACCAGTCGCAGAAATGCGTCCACACGAAGTCGTAAATCGCCAGCGCGCCATCCTGCAGGCGGTACTTTTCCAGATGCGCGGTGACCGATGCGATGGCCTCCTCGCAGGTGGACAGCATGTGCCGGTCATCGTCACGCAACAGCGCCGCATCGAGCGTGAGTTCGCCCGCCGCCAGCGCCCGCCAGTCGGTGTCCGGAGCCTTCTCCATCTGCATCTTCATGAAGCGCGCCGCGTTCCAGATCTTGGTCGCGAAGTTGCGCCCGATCTCGAACTTCTCCATGTTGACGTAGACGTCCATGCCCGTTGAGGTGATCAGCATGAGGCTGAAACGCAACGAGTCCGCGCTGTACTTCTCGATCACGTCGAGCGGGTCCATCGAATTGCCCAGGCTCTTGCTCATCTTGCGGCCCTGGTCATCGCGCACCGTGCCATGGATGTAGACGTTGTGAAACGGCACATCGCCCATGAACTTGCAGCCAGCCATGATCATGCGCGCCACCCAGAAGAAAATGATCTCCGGCGCCGTGGCGAGGTCGTTCGTCGGGTAGAAGAACTTCAGGTCCTTGCTCTCGTTCGGCCAGCCGAAGGTGCTGAAGGGCCACAGCCACGAAGAGAACCAGGTGTCGAGCACGTCCTCGTCCTGCGTGATCGAAGCGTTGCCACACGTCGGACACGTCCCCGGCGTTTTTTTGGCGGCCCACTCGTGCTTGCATCCCGCACAGGTGTAGACCGGAATGCGGTGTCCCCACCAAATCTGGCGCGAAATACACCAGTCGCGGATATTGTCCATCCACTCGAAATAGGTCTTCTCCCAGCGCTGCGGCGTGAAGCTGATCTGGCCTGACCGCACCGCCTCGATCGCAGGCGCTGCCAGCGGCTTCATGCGCACGAACCACTGCAGCGAAAGGCGCGGCTCCACCACCGTGTCGCACCGGTAACAATGCCCCACCGCATGCAGGTGCGCGTCGACCTTAACCAGACAGCCCTGTGCCTCAAGATCGGCGATCACCTGTTTGCGGCAGGCGAACCGGTCCATGCCCGCATACACGCCGGCCAGCTCGTTCATGGTTCCGTCACCGTTCATGACGTTCATGACTTCGAGGTTGTGGCGCTGCGCTACCTGAAAATCGTTGGGGTCGTGCGCCGGGGTGATCTTCACCACTCCCGTGCCGAAGGCGCGGTCCACGTAGTCGTCCGCCACGACGGGGATCTCGCGGTTCATCAGCGGCAGAATCACGGTCTTGCCGATCAGCGCCTGATAGCGCTCGTCCGCCGGGTTAACCGCCACCGCCGTATCGCCCAGCATGGTTTCGGGGCGCGTGGTCGCCACCACGATCTCGCCGCCGCCGGGAATCAGGTAGCGGATGTGCCACAGGTTACCGTTGGTGTCCTGATGCTCGCTCTCCTCGTCCGAAAGCGCCGTGTGACAGCGCGGGCACCAGTTCACAATGTAGTTGCCGCGGTAGATGAGCCCTTCTTCATACAAGCGGCAGAAGACCTCCGAGACCGCCTCGCTCAGCCCCTCGTCCATGGTGAAGCGCTCGCGCGACCAGTCGCAGCTCGCGCCCAGTTTACGCAGCTGCCGCACAATGGTTCCGCCGTACTCGCCGCGCCACGCCCACACGCGCTCCAGAAACTTCTCGCGGCCCAAGTCGCGCCGCGAGACGCCCTCTTTGCGCAGCGCCTTCTCCACCACGTTCTGCGTCGCGATGCCCGCGTGGTCGGTTCCCGGGATCCAGACCGTGTTGCGGCCCTGCATGCGGCGCCACCGCACAAGCACATCCTGGATGGTGCTGTTGAGGGCGTGCCCCATGTGCAGAATGCCCGTCACGTTGGGGGGCGGGATCACCACGCTGTAGGACTCGCCGCCCTGCGTGGCGTCGGCCTTGAAATGGCCATTCGCCTCCCACCAGGCGTACCACTTGTTCTCGACTGACTGCGGATCGTAATGCTTATCCATAAAAGTTACACGTTAAGGCGTTGCCGGTTGCACACTCGGTTTCAGGTCTGCTTCGTTAAAAACAGGGCGTATTAAACCAAAATTAAGCGCGAATGACAAAGTTTTAGCGTGTCCCTCCTTTACATCGCCCCGCCCGTCCGCCTACAATCCTGCCATGTTGACACCCGAATTCCACACCTATTTCATGCGCCTGGCCTTGCGCGAAGCCTCAAAAGCTGCCGAGGCGGGTGAGGTCCCGACCGGGTGCGTGATCGTGCAGAAACCCAAGGCGCTCGACCAGCCGCTCGCCGCGGTCAAAGTGCTCGCACGCGCCCACAACCAGACCGAGTTGCTGAAAGACGCCACCGCCCACGCGGAGATGATCGCCCTCACGCAGGCCTCGTCCGCACTCGGCGACTGGCGGCTCACCGACACGATCCTCTATGTCACAAAAGAGCCCTGCTCCATGTGTGCCGGAGCCATCGTGCTCGCACGCGTGCCGGTCGTCGTCTGGGGGCTTTCGGATCCTAAGCGCGGCGGCCATTCGGTCTTCTCGATCCTCAACCACCCCGGACTCAACCACCGCCCCGAGTTGCTCACCGGCGTTGAAGAGGACGCCTGCAAGGCGGTGCTGCAGGAGTTCTTCCGCGCACGCCGCGAAGAGCCCCTGCTCCCACGGGGCGAGCCACCCTTATAAGAGGCTCTTGAAAAACCCATGCGGCACGGGCATCTTGCCCGTGATTCATGGGTTCGCAACCTGCACAAGGAATCACACCTGTTGCAACAATAAAGGAACTACTCTCCGCGTCGCAAAATTATTATCGGGACTGTAAGCGGTGGCCCCTTCTTGACGCAGATGGCCAATTGGTTTTCGTGAATGAGAACAGTACGAATTGACATGGGCCATATTGTGGGGCTTAAAGAGCGTTCAGGTCATTGATGGCGGACAGTCATGCGGTGAGGTCGGCGGACGCACTCGCGCCCGCCGACCTCAGCTGCACGCGACATATTTCGCCTAATGCGTTGCGACCGGCGCGGCATTGTTGATGGTCGTGCTGCTATTACCGCTCAAGTCCGCCGCGGCCCATCGCATATCCGAAGAACGCCCAGGGGCCGAGCGTCTTGGCCGTGTCCCATGCGCTTTCCCAGAAGGTCGGCTCGCGGGGAATGATGGTCTTCGGCGGCACCGGCGTGTTCATGGTGAAGGTGCTGAAGCTCTCGAAGGTCACCTTGCCGTTGCCGTTGGATCTGGTCACGGTCCGTTGTAGTTGTACATTGTAAAACGGTTATTGTGCGGGGTTAAGGACGAGTCGGGACATACGGACAAATAGGAGTTCTGTGCAGCAATTCTAATTATGGCTGAAAACGCCTCACGGCGTCACTACGAACACAAGAAAGCGTGGTCTTTCCCGTTTGTAGTGGGCCCGTGAGGGCCTTCCCGCGGTGCGTGTAATGCCATAATTAGAATTGCTGAGTTCTGTGTCTGTTGCGTTGACAGCCGGAAACGCCTATGACATCCTAGACCGCGTGACGAACATCACATACACGGCGGCTGACGGAGCGCTTATCCGGGCATTCGCGTACGATTCCGGCGGGCTACACGTTCCACAGTTGGAGGCACACGTTCCGCACCCGGTTGAGCGAGGCGGGCGTGTCGGACGATCTGGCCAAACGGCTGGGGGGATGGACCGAGGACGCGACAGCGGCCCGCTACGACCACGCGGAGCGCATCGCGGAGCTGCGGGCGGCGGTGGAGAAGG
>JBBRJN010000346.1:0-3911 GCA_038219365.1 Kiritimatiellia bacterium
CCCACAGCAGTTCCCGCCTCCGACGGCGGCACCCAAAGGGCCTCCTGAATATTTCCGGCTGACACCCTCGCCCTCACCGGCTGACCCGCCGCCACCACAATCTCCGCGCCATCCTCCGCCTCACGCCACACCCCTCCTGCATCGAGAATGCGCAGCTGGTTGAACTCCGCATCAAGATACTTGGCCGGATTGGCTCCGCTGCACGGCACGTTGCCCACAGCAACCAGCGGCACATTCACCGAATCCTTGCCCGTTCCAAGCGTGCGTATGCCAAGCACCTTCCCTTTGCCGAGCGCGCCACGATAAGCAGCCGCACCCTCATTGAAGGCCGCCCGGCAATATCCACCTGCGTGCTTGTCACGATCAAACTCGAACCAGACCGTCGGCTGCGGCTTCGCTCGCGGCATCCTCAAGCACGGCCCATAGTCGCGGATCAGACGCGCCGCGGGACGCTCGGTTCTGTCGGGCTCAAGAATGCCGAAATCGCTCCGTTCGTCCACACGGTAACCGCCCACCCACCACCACGGCACCGTGCCGTTCGCGCCCGCCGCCAAAGCCGTGCGGTAAAAGCGCTCCGAGTACGTGCCCTGCTTCAGAATGGCGGCCGCACTCGGTTCCATGCGCACGCCGTCCCACACGCTCTGTCCGAACTCGGACCAGATGATCGGCTTGCCCCCGGTCGTGTAGTCGACGTAGCGCGTGATGAACCCGATCGCATCCTCACCCGCGTCCGTATCTCGGATCGCATATCCTTCAGGACAGATGAAGTCGATGTGTTTGACCGGCCCGCTCAACGCAAAGTCGTGCGGCAGCGTGTTGCCTTGCCGAAAACTGACCAGATGATTGGGATCTAACTCGCGCAGCCTGCGGTTCGCCCGACCCCACAGCCGACTGGTCAGATTGTCCATGAACCGCCGATACGCCGCCATCATGCCGCGCCACTCGCCATCCTCACGGAAATACGCATCAGGCGGCGAAATCACCTGGCCGTCTTTGCCTCGCCGCGCCAGGAAGCCCCAATCCTTTTCCGCACTCACAACCGACCCGTAGCGCTCGTCGATCCACGCGCGCCACGCGCCGTCCCACTTCGCACGGGCCGCATCGTCTTTGAACACATGATTGCCCGGTTCCCAGATCGTGTCGTAGGCGAAGACCGTCGGATTCCCGGGTACATGCGACGTTTCAAGGAAAGCCTTCAGTTCGGTATCATTGAACGCGAGCGGCGAAGCCTGGCCCACATAGAGGTTGACGAAAATTCCATGCCTCTTGCACAACCGGATGAAATCGAGCAGATTGCGGTACTCTGCCGGCGGCGGACTCTGAACGCTCACGAGGTTGATGCCCATATCAGCCATCTGCACCACGTCACGCTTCACCAGCATCGGCGCATAGGAACCGTCGCGCAGCCAGCCAGGCCAGTAGTCGGCCTGATCCATTCCAGAGACATAGAGCGGCCAGTAGTTCACTCCGACCGGATACCACTTTTTACCGTCCAGCCAGAAGTCGCCGTCATGTGCCGCAATAAAGGCGCTCTTGGGCGCAGGCGTCGGATCAAGAATCGCAAAGTCGTGGCGGATCTCATCCGCATGCCCGTCCTGTGCACCCACAAGGCGTGCGCGGAACGTGTACTCGCCCGGAGAAGGGGGCGGCTGCCACACGAAATCGATTTTTGTGATCCCATGCCCCAACCTGCGTTTCACACGCTCGCTCCAGATCACACGCGTGCCGCTCAACACGTCGAGAGCGACTTCGGCCTCGGGGTTGTTCTCGCCGAAGGCCCTTATCCGTACGCCGAGCCTGACCGGCTCGCCCGGCCAATAGGCGAACTGCTCCGCGCCCGCCTCTTCGAACATCACGCCTGAACGCATGAAAGCCGCCGTCGCAGCAATGCGCTCCAAAACGTTGGGCGAGGCCCACACCGCCGGATCGTTGTATCCGAAGCCTGCAAACACCGATCCCTCAAGCGGCCTGCGGTTATTCAGCAGCAACCACTCGCACACGCCGCTCACCTTTCCCTCGTTTTGAACCGCTTCTGCCAACGGGAGGAACCGCCACTTGTTGTCACGCCCGAACCCTTCGCCCTGCATGCGCGGAATCGCACACACGACATCCCTGCACGGCAGGGAGCGCGAACGCTCCCAGAGGCCGTTCTCCACCGCACATACATCAACCCTTCCCGTCATCGCGTGAACCTTGTAGCGCGGATAGACACACTCTATGCTGCCACCCGGTTCAGCCACCGCCACTCCCGCGGCCGCGAGCGGATCACGCGCCGTCCCGACATCCATAATCCAGACTGTATGCCCGCTGCCCAGCATCGCGGGCGTGTGCGAAGCCGACATCCCGAAACCCAAGCGCACCGCCTGACTCGGATCAAATCTGTCGCTGGCCTCTCCTCGCCTTTTTGCTGCCGAGTCGGGCCAAAAGCGAAAGGCCTCACGCGGGAGTCCGATCCGCCGCCACTCGGGCGTGAGTTCGACTGTCGCGATCCAGCGTGAACCGTCTTTTTCGCTGATCTCCACAGCAAGCTGTGAAACGGCGTCACTGCCCTTAGCCATGAAGGTGAAAAAGTCATCTCCCCCACCGAACAGCGATGCAACTTCAGGAGCATGCCACACCTCCCACCCTTGCAGATTCGCAAGGTCCAGACGGAGACAGGGCCGACCCTCAGAACCCTCATTGACCACGCGGAGCCCGTTTTTGTCAGTCTTTTCTGAACTGGCCCGTCGCCACGCGCCAAGATCAAGTTGCGGGCCGATCACAAACGGCCGGTGCGCGGGTTCGACGCGGCGTGACAGCGACTCGCGTCCCGCCGCGTCGAGCCAGATGCCGCCGACCCGCCACAACCCGTTGTCAAGGAAAGGCCCCCCTATGACTATCACCTGCCCGCCTTCCCGCGCGAACCGCGCCACCACGGCCCCAGTCTGCACGGGCACGGATGCGCACGCCGGCACAACCACGAGCGAAAACAGCTCGGCCGTCACCCCGTCGGGCGCGACAAACTGCTCGGCGGTGAGCCGGGTGACGCCGAAACCTTTTTGCGTGAGTGCCTCCGCAAGCCGCGCGTTCGCCACACGGTCCTGACCCGGCAGCGCGTCGTCCAACAAGGCCGCGCATCCGAGCGCTCCCTCAACACGTGCGAGGCCCGCTGGCACCGTCGGACGCGACGGCACACCGGCCTGCTCACTCTTTTGGGAATACCCGATTGTTTGGCACATTGAAAGGCCAACGAGAATACAAAACAAATTGCAGATTTTCATAAAAACACCTTACTTAAGATGTGCAAAATACATCCCTTACCTAATGGCGTCAACGGAAAACGAACGGGGACAAACCGTTCCGGCGAGGGCCTGGCAGGAGCCCGCAAGCACAGCTGTTTTATTAATGATCGACGTGGCCGGTGTTTGACAACTGCCAACAAAACACGCTAACGTGTCAGCGAACAAAACGTGATCCCTCATAGCGATGTGAATTACAGGGCGCTTTCCTCATGACCGTTCTCTGCCTGCGACTCTCCGACATACGCGACACCGCCGCCTCGTCCACCCATCGGGTGCTGGCGGACTTGGTACTCGCCGCAAACCCCTCGTCCGAAGTGGACTTTGCGTTTCTCCCGCCCAAACGGTCACCTCGCGTAACGGGCTATTTTACTCGGCGGGACTGGTCGGAGTTTGACCTCATTCTCGTCACTAATTCCTTTGTGCAAGAGGCGGTCAACCTGCCGTGGCTGCTGCATGAAAACGGCGTCGGCGTGTGGGCCGCCGAGCGTCCGCCCTCATTTCCTCCAGTCGTTTTAGGCGGCTCTAACGCCTTTGCCGCGCAATGCCTGGCCCGTCCCGACGGACAAGCGGTGCCCGACCTTTTCTTTTTCGGCGAGGCGGAGGAGGCTCTCCCCCTCTTCCTCCAGCAGT
>JBBRJN010000347.1:0-3906 GCA_038219365.1 Kiritimatiellia bacterium
TGCTCTTCGCGTATTGCCCGGTCAAGGTTGCTCCGGCCGCATGGGGGTTCGATGACCGGACGAAGAACCTGCGCTACCACCTTTACGAACTCGCACTGGCCAGCGGCGCGCTTCGCGTGCTGAC
Source organism: Kiritimatiellia bacterium (assembly GCA_038219365.1). Lineage (GTDB taxonomy): Bacteria > Verrucomicrobiota > Kiritimatiellia > RFP12 > UBA1067 > JAHFSX01. Next base: position 125 of record JBBRJN010000347.1, read on the forward strand.
GCAGGGCGAAACCGACAATTTCTTCCCCGTCTACTTGCCTTCCGGCGACATTCTCTTCTCCTCGACGCGGCGAGGCGGCTACCACCGGTGCGGGGGTGGACCGTGTTTCGTCTACACCCTCTCGCGGATGGGCGCGAACGGCGAGAACCCGCACAGCATCTCGTTCCACGAAACCCACGAATGGAATCCCTGTCTGCTCAACGACGGGCGTGTGATCTACACGCGCTGGGACTATGTGGACCGCAACGCGGTGCTGTATCAGCAGCTCTGGTCGGCCCGGCCGGACGGCGGCAACGTGCGGATCTACTACGGCAACAACACCTGGGACCCGGCCGGCCTCTGGGAGGCGCGGGCGATACCCGGCTCACCGCGTGTCATGGCCACCGCCTCGCCCCATCACGGCATGAGCGCCGGCTCGGTGGTCCTAGTGGACAACACGAAGGGCGTGGATGGCAAAGAGCCCCTGACGCGTCTGACGCCGGAGGTGCGCTTCCCCGAGTCGGAAAGGCCACTGCCGCGCGGGCCGAACCCTGCCGTGCCGTACGATTTCGACACGCCGACGGGCGGTTATTGGAACAGCCCGCTCAAAGAGGAGTGGATGGAGAAGACGCCCACGGAGGAGGAGAACCGCTGGCCCGGCCACTGCTACAAGTCGCCGTGGCCGCTCTCGGAGACGCGCTTCTTCGCCTCGTACAGTTATGACCAGTTGGTCGGCGAGCCGGGGCCGAACATCCCCAACATGTTCGGCATTTATCTGTGCGACGCTTTCGGCAACAAGGAACTGCTCTACCGTGACCCCAATATCTCCAGCCTCTGGGCTCGTCCGCTAGCCCCGCGCACGCCGCCGCCAGAAGTCGCCTCGTCCATCGACGCCGCGCGGCGGGACAAAGGCACGGGCACGTTCTTTCTGAGCAACGTGATGGAGAGCTGGCCCTATCTGCCCACCAACACCCCGGTCACGCACCTGCGCATCTTCCAGGTGTTGCTCAAGACCACGCCGAACATCGATTCGCCCAAAGTCGCCATGGGCCTCGGCGCTCTAGGGCGGCAGGTGCTGGGGACGGTCCCCGTGGAAGCGGACGGCTCGGCCTATTTCGAGGCGCCGGCGAAGACGCCGATATACTTTCAAGCGCTTGATGCGCAGGGGCGGGCCGTGCAGACCATGCGCAGCCTCGTGTACCTGCAGCCCGGCGAGACGGAAACCTGCATCGGATGCCACGAAAACCGGATGAAAAAGGCGCAGCCGAGCGCGCAGGCACAGGCGATCCGGCGCGCGCCCTCCGCGATCGAGCCGGGGCCCGAGGGATCGAAGCCTTTCAGCTACCCGCGCCTGGTGCAGCCGATCCTCGACACGCACTGCGTGTCCTGTCACGACGGCAAAGAGCCCAAGCGCCCCGTTCTCACCGGAGCGCCGGAAGGGTGGGCCTCCAAGTCGTTCAGCGCGCTGATTCAACGCGTGTCTTACTCAGGCTGGGGTTGTCCGAACGGCAATTACGAACCGCTGACGCAACCGCTGCGCTTCGGTGCGCTGGCGAGTCCGCTCGCGAAAATGCTGGAGAAGGGCCACGGCAAGGTGACGCTGACGCCCGAGGAGTGGGCGCGGCTCTACACTTGGATGGACGCGAACGGGGCTTTTTACGGGACGTTCGATGTGAGCGAACAGAAGAAACAGCTTGCGGGCGAAGTGATCGCGGGACCGAAGGAATGAAGAGATCAGGTTATCGACAAGGTTGGGAGGATAAGGAACAGCATGAAAAACGTATTGGTAGTGGGACTGATCGGCTGCGCGTTGTGCGTTTCTGCCGAACCGTGGGTCAAAGGTGATGAAGGCTGCCGTCCGAAGCTGTTCAAACAGTTTGGCGACGTGCTCAACACGCCCGACGGGCTGGCGATGGATGCTGTGGGGAACGTGTATCTGTCAGCCGTCAACGGCGTGGACGGCACCTACCCCGGCCACATCTGGCGGATGGACAAGGTAACAGGGAAAGGGTCGGTCTTCGCACCCTGCAAGCCGCACCCGAAAACGCACGCTGCCTATCCCATGGGGCTGGCCTTCGATCCCGACGGCAACCTCTACTATGCCGACGCGCAATATTTCGCAGACCCCGATTACCAATCGCGCATCATGCGGGTCGTGATCAAAGAGGGTGAGCCGCAGCGCATCGAGACCGTGGTCGAACACCTCAAACTGCCGAACGCGCTGCGCTGGCGCGGCGGTGCGCTCTATTTCACCGAGTCGTTCTTCGACGTGCCCGGCAAGCATCAGAGCGGCGTCTACCGCATCCCGTCCGCCGACCTGAAGGCAGAGAAGACTGCGCATCCGTTGGATAAAGAGCAGGCCGCGCAAGACCCGTATTGCGTGGGGATCGTCGAGACCGTGCTACGTGACCGCGGCGCGGCTAACGGCAAGCCGGAGATCAAGCCGACCGACCCGGCGCTGCATATCTATACCGCCGGGTGCGACGGCATGGACTTCGATGCTCCCTCGTTGTTTATGATGAACCAGAAGGCGGACGCAGTTCACACTCTGAGCGTCATCGACCAGGGGATGCCATCGAGGTGACTTTTATGACGGCTGTTCCTTGTTCAGACCTGACCTCCTATTATGTGAACCGGCCCGACCGCCGGGCCGTGGATCTGCGAGCCGCCGGAGTGCCGGAGTGCCTTGTGTTGGGACGCTCCATATACCGCCAAGCCTATCCGCCGCTGCCCCTGCACCGGCATTTCGGCGTGGCGGAACTCGCCTATGTGGAAACCGGCCACCAGCCTTACGACATCGGCGGACGGCGCTTCTTGCTCGTCGGAGGCGAAGGGGTCGTGATTCCTCCGGACACGCCTCATAGTTCGGACGGACAGCCCTCCTACCCCGGCAAACGATTCTGGGTGCAACTGAAACTGCCGCAAAAAACCGGCAAGCCGTGGCTCGGACTTTCGCCCGCCGAAGCGGACCCGCTCATTGGCATGTTAAGGGGACAGGCCAGCCTCTGTTCCAAGTGGCCCGACGATTTTGCCCACCGCCTCAACGCCCTGTTCAGCCTGTTCGACCGGCTGGCATCCCCAACACGCACCGCGATGTTGCGCACCGCGCTACTCGCGATCCTCTTCGACCTGCTGGATCTCAACTCCGCCGCCCCTGCGCTCGCCTACCAGTCCCGTGTGAAAAAAGCAACCGAGTGGGCCGAAACGCACCTGTCGGGTTCCGTCACGCTCGAACAGCTTGCAAACGCAGCGGGTCTTTCCGTTTCCAGCTTTAAGCGTGTGTTCAAAGCGATTGTCGGCATCACTCCGCACGCCTTTCTCCTGCGCAAACGCGTCGAACGCGCACAGACGCTGCTTGGCAAGGGTGATGGCTCCGTCACAGACATCGCGCTCGCCTGCGGATTCTCCTCGTCGCAGTACTTCGCGACGGCCTTTAAGCGCATCGTGGGCATGACGCCCAACGACATGCTAAGGAAACACACCGTTCCTTTGCCTTCCGACGCTGACGGCCAGTGACTAGAGCCTGTTCGAAGGTGGGCGTTGGTCGTTATATCCCACGCCTTCCTGATTTCCTGGTTAAAACAGCGAGGCGCTTGCAAAAACTTTGACGGCTCGCGGGGACGCTAGTGCGCTACTGGACGTTTCCCCGAAACGTCCGCAGGGCATTGCGGCGGCGCGTCTGAGGAGACTGGGACCGGCGGACCGCACGGGGGTACGTCCCAACCGGACCCCGGAACACACCCCCGGAAAATGGAAGCGACCCCCACGCCCCCCGGCCCGATTACCCAGCCCGCCCCCCGTCC
>JBBRJN010000348.1:0-3904 GCA_038219365.1 Kiritimatiellia bacterium
TCTCAATGCCAAGAATTGTGTATGTGAGGTCGCGCGGCCCGAACAGGTCCTCAGCGAGGAAAAGCATATCACCGAGGCGGGAGGCCAACGTCCATGTATACCCGTTGGGTATCGCCGTAGCGAAGAATAACTCTGGAGCGAATGATTGCGTAGGACCAACTGCATGGGCGATCGAAGTCGTCGAACATCCTGTCACGCCGCTCGCAGCGAGCACGATGAATTCCTTCCGAGATAGTTTCTGAGGCATATGTGTTTTGCCCAACATCGTAATCTGCGTGTCGCATATTTCCAGCACGGCCCCCGCCGTCCGGTCATATGCGTCAGACGCACCGCTGGAAATCAAAGGCTTACGCCCAAACGCTGGCGCATATCGGAGGTCAAGGCCGAGGCCATGATATGCGACAGCCCGCCGGAATCAGTACGTTCGACGCACCCGCGCCGTCCGCACCTTGCCCTGACAGGGTAAGTTCCGGCGGCGCTCAGGTCAATGCGAATTATCGGCGACCGCGACCTCGACCGGCTTTGCCGTTTCGCGCTCGCCGGCCGCACGGACCGCCTCCATGATGCGGGCGAACTCCGCCGCGTTCTCGATCTTCACCACGCCGGCCATGCCGGACAGGTTCACGTTGGTGTTCTGGTCGATGGCGATCTTCACGGGTTCGGTCAAGCCGAGGTTCCTTTCAAGATCCTCCAGTGCTCAACCACGGGACAGGGAATTGGGGGCTAAAGTCCCGTTATAACCACGGGGCCTTCGAAGGGTTTGCCGTCCCACTCGGCGGCGGTCGCAGCATGCTTACGGAAGGCGATGCCGATGGTTTTGCCATTGCGCGTCAGGCGCACCCCGCTGGCCGTGGCGGTGTCGGCGCGTTCTGCTGTCCACGCTTGGCAGGCACCGGTACGGTAGGGGATAAGGACCGTGAGCGTGTCGCTCGCAGCGGTCTTCTGCCGCATGGCGGCTTCGACGTGCCATTGGTTCGGGAAGGGCGGGCCAGAACCGCGCATTTTCGGCGGCGGGATAAAGCCGTCGGTTTGGGTGAAGACGAGCGGCTGCGGGGCCAGATATTTTACTGTGAGGCCGGCGTTCTTCTGTTCGAGGCGCAGCGTCTGCGCGGGCTCGTCCAGCGTGAAGGCGCTCAGGCCGTGAAGCATGAACTGGAAGGTGGCGGGCTGCGGCGCGGCGAAGTCGTCATACAGAACGATGATGTCGGGCTTCACAAAAACGGCGGCACGTTCGGCGCGCGAGACCAGTCCGGTATAGGCGGCTGTGGCTTCGCCGCGCACGTAATCCCACGCGAGTGGCGATTGCTGATTGGCGCTTGGCGATTGCTGATTGAGGAGCATTTCTGTAATGCTGCCTTTCGACAGGGGCGAGTGCATGAGCTGCCCCGCGCCGTTGACGAGGACGCTGTTTTGCGCACGGGTGGAGTGGACCCATTGGTAGTGGAATTTGCTGCCGTGGAGGTCGCGGTAGGTGGTGGCTGGCAGCAGGCAGTCGCCATAGGCGTTGAGCTGAAACGCGAGCTGTGCGTTGTGGCCGTGGCTCTGCGTGCCGAAGGGGTCGGCTTTGAACAGGAGGTGGACGTCGTCGCGGCTGTCCAGCAGCGTGTCGTGCAGGCTGGCAATGCCGGTGCCGCGAAATATTTTTGAGGTCGGTAAACCTTCGGGAGACAGGGGCGCGGGCAGAGGCGGCAGGTTAGCGGCGTAGAGGAAACCGGTCCATCCGTTTGGCGCTTTGGTCTTGGTCTTCTCAAGCCACCAGGACCAGCGTGCTGCGGCTTCAACACCTTTCGGATCAGCACCCTTCATGCGTGCGAAATAGTGAAGGAATCCGCAGTTGACCGGCCTGTACGAGAGATCGCCAAAACCGGAGGAGGGTGTGTTCGGAGGTGCCACATAAAGGGGCAGGTTGCCGATCTGGTTGAAGAACGGTTTCTTCAGGCCGTCGATGCCGAGCGCGCTGTGGGCGACCTGCATCCAGGTCGTGACCTTTGTCATGTAGCCGGTGAGGTAACTTGCGCCCTCGTGCCAACCGCCGTCGTCGTCCGACCAGACAGGATAGGCGGCGTAGAACTTGTTTACGGCATAATCAAGCCAGGTCGAGGCTTCCGGCACGTCGCCATAGAGGGCGATACCGACCTCGGCGAGCTTGTGCCAAATGCGGTTGCCGTGGCTGTTATAAGGACGGGAGAGGTGCCCGTTGCCGCCGTTGACCTCACCGCTCTTCCAAGCATCCGCCACGCGCCGTTGCCAGACCTTGCGGAAGGCGACTCGATCTTCCTCCGTAAGGGTGTCGTAGGCCCAGTCGTAGGCGCGCACCGGATGGTAGAGCAGGGCTTTACCGGCTTCGCAGTTGAGGGCAAAGTTGCTGGGCCCGTCGGGGTCCCACGCGGCGAGTGCCATGATGAATCTGCGGGCAGCCTCACCGTATTTTTGCTCCTGTGTGATGAGCCAGACAAAGGCCAGCGTTTCAGCCTCGCCGCCCGCGCGGTCGGAGAGTTCGCGGTTTGGCCACCAGTTCTGGACGGCCTCATCGTTTTCCTTGTCGCGGGCCGAGCCGCGCACCTTAGGCTCCGGCGTGGGTCCCGAGACGATCAGTTTGTCAGCCACCTTGCGCATCTCTTTGAACAGGTCGGCAGCCTTGCCCGGAGTTTTAGCGGCGGCGCGCAGGCGCGGCAGGTCTTCGGGCCGCATGAAGAGACGCGGGTGGCCTTTGGGCAGGCGCTCACGCTGTTCCGCCACCGAGGGCATGGGGAAGAGCACGGCATCGGCGGGTACGCTGACCGAGCGTGCGACGCTCCAGTTGGAGACCTCTTTCTTGGCGGTCGTGAGGCGGTAGCGCCAGTACCATGTGCCAACGGCGAGCGGCGCGTTATGGGTATATACGCACCATGGCATGCCGGTCGCGGTGACGGCACGGGCGAAGTCGGAGGTCCGTGCCCATTGCACATCGTAGGTCGCGGCACGCTTGTCGTGAATCCATGTGAAGGAGGGCGGGTTCATGACGGCCGTTGAACCGTCGGCGGGGCGGTATCCCCATTCATCGGATTGTGCAGGGCGATTGTCGACCGTGAGGGGGGCCGCTAAGACGGACAGGGCCATCAGGCCTACGGTGGATAAAAGCACAGCAATCTTCATGGCCGCATGTTAGCGCAAGGCAAGCTTGGCCGTCAAGAACCAGCAATTCTAATTATGGCAGGACGCGCGCTGTGGGAAGGCCCTCACGGGCTCACGACAAACGGAAACACCGGGCTTTCTCCTGTTTGTAGTGGCGCCGTGAGGCGCTTCTTAGCCATATTTAGAACTGTTGGTCAAGAACTCCTAACTTTCTTCCTGGTGTGATTCGCCGCGTGGCACTAGATGGTGACGGCGACCGCCACGCGCGAGAAAAGAAGAGTCTGCGGCTAGCGGACAGGAGGTTCTTTGAAAGCCGGACAGACGATCTGCCCATGACGATCGACAGCACCGCGGTAAAGGCGAACAGTGCCTAGCCCACCGACGCGAAGATGCTCACGGGGCTTCTGCCGCGCGCAAGGCTCGGAGGGCAGGGGTGACGGGAATATCCATGACAAGAGTCTAGGGTGAGGGTCCAGAACGAAGGAATCCATATCAACAGTATGCCGAAAAATCGCGGGATGGGGACTGAAAATTAAAAATCTTTAAATCTTTTAAAAGTAAGGGACACGCTCGAACAAAGATAAATGGGTGCGCTTCTTTGTGCGGCGGAAACACCGCCGCGGGGGTCTGCGGACGTTTCGGGGAAACGTCCCAGTGGCATATTAGCGTCATGGGAGCGTCACGGTGGCGAGCCTTTCGTGTCGCCGTGTCCGCTATGACCTCTTCCTTCTTACCTTTTACCCGACGCGTGTGGCCGCGTCTGGTAGGGACGGATCCCCGAGCCGTCCGC
>JBBRJN010000349.1:0-3899 GCA_038219365.1 Kiritimatiellia bacterium
AGGGCGAGTGTCGAGTCGCCGCCGAGTGCGCGGCAAGGTTGGGCGGCGGAGGGCGGAGCGAAGCGCACGGCGTCGAGCAGGGTCGTGCAATCGGCCCAGCCGTGGTCGGCTTCGCCCGCGACGGTGAGCGTGTAGGACCCGGCGGCGAGCCAGAGCGCGCCGCTGGAGAAGCGTCCGGCGGCGGCGGTCTGCGGGCTACGGTTGACAAAGGCCGCGAGCATCATGTTGCCGAGCTTGACATAAACTTGGTTGGTCCGGGCGGGGGATGTGTTACGAAGCAGATAAGAAAAGGCAACGGCGTAGAGGCCGGCAGTGGGGACGGTCACGGTCTGCGAGAGCGCGCCGCCGCCCTGCACGATGGCCATCTGGACGCCTTCGGGGGACGTGCCGGGGAGTGCCCATTCGCCGACGACAACGGTATTTTTCATGCCGACATTGCCAGCGTAGGCGGTGCGGGTCCAATTCGGGATGTCGCGGTAGGCCCACGCGCCGTTGGCCAGCACGGGATCTTCGAAGCTGGAGTTGAGGAGCAGATTCGCGGCGGTGGCGGGCTCGCCGAGGGTGACGACCGACGCGCCGCTGGCGACAGAGATGTCCGCATCCGCGAAGAACGAGCCGGAGACGAGCAGCGTTCCTTCCTGCACAGCGAGTGTACCGGCGCAGCGGGCGAGGGCGAGCGCACCCGCGCCGGTCTTGGCGAGGCCGCCGACGGTGAGCAATTCGGCGGCAACGCTGTTGGTGGTCGCGGCAGCCGCTGCGAGCGCTCCCTCGACTGTGAGGCGGCCCGCGCCGAGCAGAGTGTAGCCGCCGGTCGAGAAGGTCACGTTCGAGACGAGAAGGTCGGCGGCGACGTTCACGAGGCCGCCCACGCCGTCAAACTGCGCGGTCGCGCCGGGTTGCCACGCCACGGCATTGTCGCCCGTGTCTTTCCAGTTGGCGGTGGCGGTGTCCCAGACGCCGCCGGACGCGCTGTTCCAGCGCAGGACGGGCGGGGCGGATAAGGCGAGCGTGGCGGAAAGAGCGAGAGTCAGGCCGAGTCCTGCAAACCGGACCGTGCGTGTGCGCGAACAATAATTCATGACAACTCCTTGACTCATACGAAACAGACGGCGCAACAATAACCAAAACACTTAATATGAATAAAATATAACTCCAAGGGAGAGCTTCCGTCTAGTATAAAGCGTTTATAATTAACAAATAACTTTGCATCGCCTCTGAGACCTCGCTATTATTAAAGATGACTTACATTCGGGTTTAAAAAGGCACGGGGAGAAGGCGTGAGTTGGAGGAAAGGCCGCATGAAGCAGCTTCTTTTAGCGACCATTCTGATGGGGGGGGGGCTGGGTGCCGTCGCGGCTCCGGAAACCAAGGCGTCGCTTTTTGAGGACACCAAGACCACCTCTTCGGAATCGGTGATTGATACCCTCGTTTTTAGAACCTTGTCAAAAAAGGGTATTCATCCGATCTATTGCTCCGACGCGGTGTTTTTGCGCCGCGCTTACCTCGATGTGATTGGCACCTTGCCAACCGCGGACGAGGCCCGTGCGTTTTTGAAAGACACGTCGATGAACAAGCGGCAGGCGCTGATCAGCCGTCTGTTGGAGCGGGACGAGTTCGCCGACTACTGGGCGATGAAGTGGAGCGACCTGCTGCGTGTCAAGGCGGAGTTTCCCGTCAACCTCTGGCCGAATGCGGCGCAGGCCTATCATCACTGGATCAGATCCGCCATCCGCGATAACAAGCCTTACGATGTCTTTGTCCGCGAGCTTCTCACCTCCAACGGCAGCAACTTCCGCGTCGGACCGGTCAACTTCTACCGCGCCATCCAGAACCGTACTCCAGAGGGCATCGCCACCGCCGTCGCTCTGACCTTTATGGGGACGCGCGCCGAGAACTGGCCAACCAACCAGCTCGCTGGCATGGCGGTTTTTTTCTCGCAAATCAGTTACAAGCCGACCCGCGAGTGGAAAGAGGAGATCGTCTACTGGAATCCCGACAAAGCGTTCATGCCCGCGACGAACAGCGTGCCCCCGGGGGGTTCCAACAGCGTGGCACAGGCTGCGCCGCCGCCCGCCCGCAGCGGCCCGCTTGTGGGGATTTTGCCGGACAAAACCCGGATCAAGTTTCCGCCGGACCGCGACCCGCGTGAACTGTTTGCCGACTGGCTGGTCTCGCAGAAAAACCCGTGGTTCACCATCAACATCGTCAACCGCATCTGGTCTTGGCTGCTGGGCCGCGGCATTATTCAGGAGCCGGACGACGTCCGGCTGGACAATCCGCCCAGCAACCCCGCCCTGCTGAGCTACCTGCAGAAGGAGTTTATCAAGAGCGGGTTTGATATGAAGCACATCTACCGGTTGATCCTTGCCTCGCGCACCTATCAGCTTTCTTCGGTTTTTCCTGCCGATAAGATGGCGCAGGCCGAAGCGCTTTTCGCCTTCTACCCCCTGCGCCGCCTCGATGCCGAGGTGCTGATCGACGCGATCAACAAAATCACCGGCACATCGGACCTCTACACGAGTGCGATTCCCGAGCCGTTCACCTTTATTCCCGCCAACAAGCCGGCCATCGCGTTGCCGGACGGCTCCATCACCAGCCCCTTCCTTGAATTGTTCGGACGTCCCGCGCGCGCCACCGGCATGGAGAATGAGCGGGTGAACCGCCCGATCCCCTCGCAGCGCATGCACCTGTTGAATTCGAGCCACATTCAGCGCAAACTGGAAGAGGGTCCCGCGTTGAAATTGATTTTGGACTCCAAGCGCAAGCAGCCGGAGATCGTCGAGGAGCTCTACCTGACGATCTTATCCCGCTTCCCCACGCCGGAAGAGGTGGCGAAGATTGATGCGTATGTCAAATCCGGCGTTGTGAAAGGGCGCGAGGCCGGGATCGACCTCGCCTGGGCGCTGATCAACAGCGATGAGTTTTTGTATCGGCATTAGGGTGTGGGGTTCAAAGAGGTTCAAAGGGTTCAAAAAACGACCTGAACAATAAAGTGACGCGCTTCGACGTTTAATTGACTGTCACCCTAGTGGAGGAGGAGACGCTATGAAAGAGATGAACCGTGTTCGATACACTTCCGCGCCGCGCGGCACGCTCCTGACACGGCGTGAGGCGTTGCGCCATGGCCTGTTCGGCACGGCGGGCGTGCTGCTCGCCGACAGCATGGCCACCTCCGCTCGGGCTGCGGAACAGCCGGTCAAGGCCGTCACCAAGGCCAAGGCCAAATCCGTGATCCAGGTCTTCCTTTGGGGCGGCATGTCGCATACCGACACCTGGGACCCCAAGATGGATGCGGGGTACGACTACACCGGCCAGTTCTCCACCGCGATCGACACCACTGTGACGGGTGTCCGGCTCGGCAGCCTCTTCCCCCAGTTAGCCAAGCAGGCCGACAAGTTTTCGCTCATTCGCAGCATGACCCACCGTAACAATGGCCACGAGACCGCCGCCTATCTCATGCAGACCGGCCACATGCCGGGCGAGCGGCTGGCCTACCCCTGCATCGGGGCTGTGTTTGCGTTGCTCAAAGGCTACAACGTCGGCTACAAAGGCTTGATTCCTCCCTACGTCGTCCTGACCCAGCCCCAGGGCCGCTTCTCCGAATCAGGGTTTCTCGGGTCGCGGTGCAAGCCTTTCGCCACGGGCGGCGACCCGAGCGCGGCCCGCTTTGAGGTCGAAGGCGTGATTGCCCGCGGCATCACGGACCAGCGCCAGAACGCCCGCCGCGAGTTTCTTCACTCGGTCAACACGCTCGGCAACGCCATGCCGGAGAATCCGGAGCTGAAGATCGCGAAGGACGCCGAAGAGCAGGCCTACAACCTCATCCTCGGAGAAGGCAAAGACGTTTTCGACCTGTCCAAGGAGGACGTGAAACTGCGTGACCGCTATGGCCGCCACAC
>JBBRJN010000350.1:0-3871 GCA_038219365.1 Kiritimatiellia bacterium
CCCGGCGTTGCAAGTGCGGCTCCTGCGCGTGCTTCAGGAGCGCGTCTACGAGCCGCTGGGCTCCACGCGTTCCGAAAAAGCGGATGTTCGGGTGGTCGTGGCGACCAACCGCGACTTGCTGGAGCGCTGCCGCGCGGGCGCGTTCCGCGAGGACCTCTACTATCGCGTCAACGTGGTGCGCGTGGAACTGCCGCCGCTGCGCCGACGCAAGGAGGATCTCCCTCTGTTGGCGTCGCAGTTCATCGCGCGTTTCAACCGGTTGCAGGACAAGGCAGTGGGCGGCATCGCGCCCGAGGCGCTCTCGCTGCTGATGGCGCACGACTGGCCGGGAAACGTGCGCGAGTTGGAAAACGTCATCGAACGCGCCTTCATCCTGTGCGGCGCTGGCCGCATCGGACTGGAGCACCTGCCGGAAGAGCTGACCGGGGGCGGGTCTGCGCGGGCGACGGGCACAGGCGGCGGCATCCGCGAGGCCCGCGCGGCGCTCGACGCGCAGGCGATCCGCACCGCGCTCGAGCGGAATGGCGGCAACCGGCTGGCGGCGGCCAAGGCGCTCGGCGTCCACAAGACCACGCTGTTCCGCAAAATCAACACGCTGGAAATTGACCTGCCCGAAGGGGACGGACGCCGCCGAGCCAATCCATAATAGTTGCTAGTAAGCTACTGTAATTTACGGGTAGAGTAGAATATTCGCTACCCTGACAATCTGCGGCGAGTCGCCCGCGTCCGCATAACTCAATAGCCACAAGCAGGTTGTGCCGGGATCTGGGTACGCTGCCGGCTTGGCACGCGCCGTGCGATTAGAACAGCCGTGAAAACGGCCTTCTCAGTTTGGGAGCAACGCATCGCTCCGGTCTTCGACACCGCGCGTCAGGTTCAACTCTTGGATTTTGACGGCAAGCGGATCATTGGGGAAACAGCGCACTCGCTTCCCGGCGGGTCTGTTTCACAAAAGGTCGCTTGGCTGGCAGACCACGGTATCGACGCGCTCGTGTGCGGCGCGGTCTCGCGTCCTTTACAGGAGCAGCTCGCAGCCGCAAGCATCCGTGTGATTCCGTTTGTGGCGGGCAGCCTGCGTGAGGTGATTCAGGCTTGGTTCGACGGCTCGCTCCACGGCGCGGCGTTCACCATGCCGGGGTGCTGCGGGCACCGCCGGGGGTGCCGTGGCGAGGGCCGGGGGCGCTGTCGCGACAAGAGAAAGATTCTTTAGGCGGGGGTGTTCTCCCGGAGTTTGACTCCGGGACAACTCAACAATTCCGGGGGCACCCCCGCCGCTTCACTACGTCAGAAAAAAGAGAACGATGCCGATGGGAAACCCTGCCACACTTTTATTAACATCTGTCTTCGGCCCCTATGCCGTTGATGATGCGTACGGGACGAAAGAAAACCGCATGGAACTCTTTCACAATCAGGTGACGAGAGAACAGGGCGTTTTTTCCTATCGGTTCAACCATGCCAGTTTCGGGCTCTATTTTCTGGCTGAGAACATCGAAGTGCCGACCGTCGTTCTCGATTTTCCGACCCTGCCGCAGTTTATCGACGAACTTGGAAAAGGGTATGAGTTTGTCGGAATCAGCTACGTGATGCCCAACTTCAAAAAAGCGCAAAAAATGGCGCAGCTGGTGCGTCAGCACGCGCCTCAGAGTAAAATTATCCTTGGCGGTCATGGCGTTGCGGTCGGCGAAACCGAGACCCTGATTGAGCATGATTACGTGTGTCGAGGCGAGGGCGTCTCTTTTTTAAGAAAACTGTTCGGCGAAGAGGTGACGAAGCCAATCAAACACCCCCTTCTGAGCAGTTCTCATAATCGGCGCGTGCTGGGCGTGCCGTTGCCTGAAAGCTCAGGGATTCTCATTCCCGGCGTCGGCTGTGACAACAAATGCCGGTTTTGCGCGACCTCGCATTTCTTCGGCGACTATGTCGCGTATCTCAAGACCGGCAAAGAGATGTTCGATGTGTGTTGCGAGTATGAAGACAAACTCGGGGTGACGGATTTCGGCGTCATGGATGAAAACTTCTTAAAACAGCCGCAACGGGCCATGGATTTGCTTGCCTGCATGGAAGAGTCCGGGCGAACCTTCACCTTTGGGATTTTCAGTTCCGCAGAAACCATCACGCGCCTGGCCAGCCTTGACCTGCTGGTCCGCATGGGGGTTACCTTCGTATGGATGGGGATCGAGTCGCGGCATGAAATCTACGAGAAAAACAAGGGTGTCGATTTTGCAAAACTGGTCGCGGACCTCAGGGCGCGGGGCATCAGCGTCATGACCTCGGCTATCCTTTTCCTTGAGTGCCATACCCGGGCCAACCTGCAAGAGGATGTCGATTTCGCGGTCGGGTTAAATCCGGATTACATTCAGTTCATGGAATTGGGCCCGCTGCCCGGGACACCGCTTTACCGCAGTTATGACGAACAGGGCAAATTGTATACGGCTGAAGAAATGCCCTATGAAGAGCGGCACGGCCAGAACCGCATCTGGTTCAGGCATCCTGAGTTTCCCGGTGTGGAGACACCCGAACTTCTCCGGAGCGCGTTCGAGCAGGATTACCGCAGGAACGGGGCATCCTTCGTCCGTGCGGTTCAAACGGCGATGATGGGGTATAAATACGCGGCCAGCAGCGGCGATCCGCGCATACGCCTCAGGGCCGAAGGGTTCAAATGTTTTCTGGATTCAACGCGGATGTTCATCGGGGCGGCACAGGCTTTTGCCCAGAACGAGGCGACCAAAAACATCTTGGAATCGATACGGAAAGACTACGGCGAACTCTTCGCCAAACCGAACGTGAAACAAAAGGCCCTGTCGGTCTTGGCGATTTTGTGTGCATTAAAAGAGAGCGTCAGGATCAGACTATTTGGAGATATCATTCAGCCTCCCCGAAAACATACGGTGCATCGGCTTGAGAAGGCCGAGCGCACGGGCACAATTGGACGCCTCTGTGTTTCCCGAGTGGCGAATTAACAACACCCCTAAAGGGGCAACCAAAGGAACAAACGCAAATGGAACAGGTAACAAGACTCCCGCTTATCGGAGAAAAGGCACCGTCGTTCACGGCGGAGACAACGCAGGGACCCCTCAATTTTCCTGACGATTTTAAGGGAAAGTGGGTTGTATTCTTCTCTCATCCGGCGGACTTCACGCCGGTCTGCACGACGGAGTTCATGACCTTCGCCATGATGCAGCCTGAGTTCGAGGCCCTCAACTGTAAACTGCTCGGCCTTTCGATCGACAGCACCTACAGCCACATCGCTTGGTTGAGGACAATCAAGGAAAAGATCGAATACAAGGGCATGAAAAACGTGGAAGTGAACTTCCCTGTCATCAGCGACCTGACGATGGAGGTGTCCCGTGCGTTCGGTATGCTCCAGCCCGGCGCGAGCAACACGCAGGCGGTCCGCGCAGTGTTCATCATCGATCCCGAAGGCAAGATCCGCGCTCTTCTGTACTATCCGCTCTCGAACGGGCGGAACATGCAGGAGGTCAAGCGCCTGCTGACCGCGATACAGTACTCGGACAAGTATCAGATCGCCACGCCAGCCAACTGGCAGCCGGGCGATGACGTGATCGTTCCGCCTCCGGGTTCCTGCGGCACCGCCAAGGAGCGTGTTGAGAATGCCGCTGCCGATACGACGGTTCTGGACTGGTTCATGGTTCTCAAAAAATGCCCGAAATAAAAAGGAAAATATGAGAATAGCATTTTCAACTTCCGGGGTGGATCTCAACGCCCCGCTCGACAGCCGCTTCGGTCGGGCCGCTCGGTTTCTGGTCTATGACACGGAAACGGCGACCTTCGTGCTTATTGACAACAAGCAGAACCTGAACGCGGCGCAGGGCGCGGGCATCCAGTCCGCGCAGACCGTAGCGGCGGCCGG
>JBBRJN010000351.1:0-3857 GCA_038219365.1 Kiritimatiellia bacterium
CCCACGCGATCTTGTGGGCCGCGTTCAGCACTTCGCTCTTCGGCGAGACCCCCCACGCCCTGTGCGGGATGCTCCATTCCAGCGTCATGCGGAACAGCTTGCCGCTTATCTTTCCGCCGGAAACGGCACTCACCGCCAGCAGGTTGCTGACCAGTTGCCGTGCCCGCCGGGGGGAGATCCTGAGCTTGTTTTGCCCCAGTACGGTGGTCACCACGTTTGCGTATTCGATGTAGGACGGATCAAGCTTCGCCTTGCTGTCCCGGTAAATGACCTGCCACTCCTTGACCAGCTGTCCGAGCTCGCCTGCATCATCGGAGATGGCCCCGTCGCCGCGCGGGTCCGCAATCATCCGGCGTGTCGCGTCATCCAGTTCATCCCAATCCGGCACCTCGACAACAAAGGCAAAACGGTCCGCGAGTGCCTGGTCCAGCGGCACCGAGCCTTCGTAATAGTCGGCCACCCCCTGATCCAGCTTGCAGGGATTCATGGCCGCCCAACGGTAACGGAGTTTGTCCAGGCTCATGCCCTGGATGCGCCGCTCATAAATCAGCGAAAACAGCCGGTTCTGGTGCTCAGGCTTGCAGCGGCTGATCTCATCCACCAGCACCGACTCTGCCGGCCAAACCGACCCCGGCGTTTCGAGATACTTGACCCCCGCGAGGTCGGGCAGCGGGTAAGGGAAGCCTAGCAGGTCATCGAAGGAAATCAGGCTGGCATTGTAGTGCCGGTGCACGAGTCCAAGCGCCTCCGACAGACTGTTGAGCAGGAACGTCTTGCCAGTCCCGGCCTTGCCGATCAGAAGCAGCGGATCCTCCGTAACGAGCGCTGCTAGGATGATCGGCTCGATCTCGTCATAACCGTAAACGCCCAACGTTTTCAAGTGTCCCATAAGCCGGTTTCCCTTGCCCTTTTCCGATCTAATAATTGACACATCATATCATAAATATGCGCGATTCGTAAGGCGCGGCGGCAGGATTATTTCCGCAAGCAGTTGCCAAGGAACAACCGGCTAAAAAGCCATCGCCGCATCTTCCAGCAATTCTAATTATGGCTAAGAAGCGCCTCACGGCGCCACTACGAACAGGAGAAAGCCCGGCGTTTCCGTTTGTAGTGGGCCCGTGAGGGCCTTCCCACAGCGCGCGTCCCGCCATAATTAGAATTGCTGCGCATCTTCACTTGTGGCAGATATTGGCGTATGATAAAAAACAATCGAACACAGCCTTTGAAAAAGGCAGTCGTCGAGCCATGATGAAAAGGAGGTGCGTATGTGGGTGTTTTGTAAAGAAGGGTTCTTTTCGGCGGTGGCGCATAGGGACAAGCCGGAGTACATGATGGTGAGGGCGCGGTTCGGTGGCGACCTCGAACGGCTTTGCGCGAAGCATGGGATCAAGGCGGAGGTGACCGTCACGCCGGAGGCGGATTACCGCTACCGGATGGTTTTCGCGAAGAACGTCTGGGCGGAACTGATGCGGCGTGAGGCCGAGGCGATCGACTACGACAACTTCAAAGATGCCGTGCACGAAGGGACCGTGCGCGACCGGGCATATATGGCGTGCTGGTCGGCGCTGTCAAGGGCGCAAGGGACGGGAGAAGTTCATTCGTGCCATACGGAGCAACCACGGCAATAAACAACAAGTTGTTATTCCGTAAAGGAGATGCGATATGCTGATCAGGTTGTTTTGGCCGGCGTGCACGTTTGGGAACAAGAATTGGGGTGCAGAGCCGGTTGATGCGTTCTGGGTGGAGGCTACGCAGGAAGAGGCGGAGGCCGGGATTTTCCCGCACATGGAACCAGCCGCGGTCGGGGAGTCGCGGGCGCTGGCCGAACGTTCCAAGGGGATGGCTGCAAAAACGGAGGATGCCGCCCGGCCTTTCTGTTTTCTGGTGACCCGCGACTTGAGCCGGGTCGATGCGTTTCCCGCCAACTACCCTTTTCATCACATGTGGAACGGGTACTCCCCGTTCAGGGAGATGCCCGGCGTTGAAATCGCGGCGCTTGAGGAAGTACGAAAGATCGATTTGAGGTACGCCGGGGACAGGTCTTAAGTGATCGATGCAAATCGAAGAGTGTACTAAAAAACATGTCCGAAAATGTCCGAGGGCGGCTAAAACAAGCCAATGATGAGCACTTGAAGACCAGCCATCTTGACGAGGCGGTTCATGCGGGAAAACGCGGTTTGGGTGACGTTGAGCGTCCGGCGGATCTTCTTGATGTCCATCGGCGCGAACGTAAAGCGCCTGCTGGGGGACAGTTGGCCCCATGTGATTCTTCCCGCCTCGCTGGCGAGCAACTCATCAAAGTCATTTGTTTTCATGCAACCACTCCTCGACAACAGGGGAAAAGGATACGCCGTTGGCGACATGTATCAATCGGAGAATATGCTATCGATACCGTACGGCGGGACGTCCACGCCCGGGAGCGCAGCGTACGGGCCGGACCGCTGGCGACGCGCCATGCGAGCGACACGCGCACGCCTACCGCACGCCGTACGTTCGCCGGGCGTCCGAGACGTGCCGCCCGTACTTGCAGTGCCCGACCCGGACCGCCCTTGGTCCATGCCCGTGCGGCGGAGGCAGGTCTTTAGCGATCTCTACAGCGTTTGAGTTTTCCCCAATCGCGTAAAAAGCAGGGTGGTCGTCACACGTTCAAGGGGTAAGCTGAGCAATCGAGTTGCTGCCTGTGCGTAGTCACGCATCTGGCCGGCATAGCCTGCGGCGGCCTCCAGCAACTGCTTATCGGTAGCAATCCTGTTGCTCTTGAAATCGATGATCGTGGCTCGCGTGGGGTTCCCAGTGGCGTCCCTCTCTACGACTAAGCGATCAAAGCGTCCGCTCATGAGCCGCTTCTGCCCATCGACCTCCACAAGCAGGTTGAAGGGCGCTTCGCGCCACACCTCCGTCGAGTGGGCTTCCGTAGGGGGCGACAATGCCCGCCGGATTTCGTCGCTTCCTAAACTGGCACGGAATTGCCGCTCGACATCGTCCAGCAAGGTCGGAGGCTCCGCCGCTTCCTGTCGCCACTCGGCGACGATGCGTTCGATATCCGACGTGTCCAGCCATTCGATCTTCTGGAAGAGCCGATGGATGGCGGAGCCGAAAGCCCGCACATCGCCAGCCTCGGCCTTGAAAAGCCAGTGCGCAGGGAAAGCGTGTCCTTCGGCATGCTCTTTGGACGGCTCGTGCCGGGCGATTTCTGTAGTGAACGTGAGGCGGATCGGCACGAAATGCTCGACCTTTCTTTCCCTCGATGTTTTAGCCGATCGCACGAACCATTGGTCATCGCCGGCGGCAAAGAGCTGCTTGAGGCTGCCGGGGCCGGTACCCGCGCTGTCAGCCGTTGAGAGCCGGTCCCGTAACAGGTCGGCTTCACGAACAGTCTTCGACGTCTCTCCCTTTTGGGGAATAACCAGGTAGAGCGCCTCCTGGGCGCGCGTCAGAGCGACATAAAGCACGCAGAGCTGGGCAAAGTTGGCGTCCGCTCGTGCGGCTTCAAGCGCCTCGAGCGGTGCGCCATCGGCAGCTATCAGCGCCCGACTTCCGGGAGGATCGAGGACCCAGTTGCTGCCGGCAAGGAGTTCTGGATCTCCCGGTTTGTCAAAGCTCTTGGAATTGGGCGCAAAGGGTACGATTACGAGATCGAAACCCAGACCTTTGGCTTGATGAATCGTCATGACGCGTACCGCGCCAGCGGCGGCGCTCGATTTGGCCTGGTGCGCCGCAATATGGTCCGCAAATAAGTCAGGGTCACAGACGCCGGTGGCGTCGTACTGTTCGGCCGCCGCCAGTAACTCGTGCAGGCGTTGACGGCTGAAGGCGTCCAGCTCACCCAGCCGGCTTCCCCATTCGCGTAATGTTTC
>JBBRJN010000352.1:0-3853 GCA_038219365.1 Kiritimatiellia bacterium
CCATCCTTCGCAAGCAGCGACGCACCCGGCCCGTAGACAAGCGTCAGTCCTGCCCGACCCCCGCTCCCTGTCTCCTGACTTCTGACTTCCTCGACTTTACCCGCATCGAAGAAGTCCTCCATGTTCAAGCGCGTCAGATACCCGAACACGTCATCGTCCGTCACATCAGGCCCGACCATACGCTCAATCTCATCCGGGCTCTTCAGGCACTTGGAGGTCCGCACAACACGGGTCGGTTTGAGCCCTTCGAGCAGAGCCGGAAGAAGCTCCCCGTCATGCACGCCCTGATAGCACTCGACGATCACGCACGTCGCCGCCTTTTCGGCAATGCCCTTGCGCAACGCCTCTACCACAGCCGGCCATCCCACCGCACAGGCATCCTGCGCCGCAGGAACCGTCACCGTCGGATATTTGTCGTAATTCGCTCTCGTCACTTCTAACTCCTGACTCCTGACTTCTCCCTGTACAAAAGCGCCAGCCCCAACAAATGAAACCGCTCGTTCATGTTTTAAAAAATACGCCTTTTTCCGCTCGCCGTCATTACTGTTTATAGAATATAGTTAAGTTGTTTTTGGAACCCCTATTATGCCTAACCGATTCTTGCTTCACAGAAAACCAGTGGTCGCCTTGGTCATGGATCGCTATTCAAGCACGATCCACCGGGCCATCGTCGACTATGCCGCCCGGGCCGGCTGGGCGCTCGACGCCACGATGGCCGTCGCTGCCGAACGCTACCCGATCCCGCACGCCGACGCGATCCTGGCCGTGTATGTCATCAGCGACCGGACCCGCGACTGGCTCGACATCCACGCGTCTATACCCGCAATCCACATTTGGCTCTCCGAGGCGGACATCCGGCGCGGCTGGTCCGGCGTGGCGGAAGACGGCGAGGCGGTCGGGCGGCTTGTCGCCAGGCACTTCATGGCTATCGGGTTCCAGCACTTTGCCTTTTACCAGCGCTGGCGCGGCCCGCGCTCAGACCTGCGCAAGGATGGCTTCTGCGCGACGCTGACGAACGAGGGACACACCTGCCACACGCTGATATCCGGCGAGCACCCGAAAAAAAGCGACCCGGTCACCTGGCTCTCCGCCCAATTGAGGAAACTGCCCAGACCCCTCGCGCTTTTCGTGCAGGATGACCTGCGCGGCACGGAGTGCGTCAACGCCTGCCTGAATGCCGGACTCCTCGTACCTGACGATGTGGCCATTATCGGCGTCGGCAATGATGAACTGATGACCCACAGCAGCGGCATCCCGCTCTCGTCAGTCGATATCCGCATCGAGACCATGGCCCGGCGCGCTTGCGACATGCTGGCGAAAAGGCTCCTGCGCCCGGGGGGCAAACAGCAGGTCGAACGGATAGAGCCCGCCGGCATCGTGTCCCGGCTCAGCTCCGACACGCGCGCCGTTGCCTCGCCCATCGTGGCCCGCGCCCTGATCCACATCCGCAACCATCTGGCCGAGGGCGTGGAGGCACAGGAGGTAGCCATCAAAATGGGCTGCTCGCGACGCTGGCTGGATTACGCGTTCATCCAGCATCTCGGTCACTCCTGCACAACCGAAATCATGCGCCAGCGCATCATCCGCGCGACCCAACTGCTCTGCGACACCGAAGACACCGTCGAAAACGTCGCAGCCGCGGTCGGCATCGACAACATGCCCCGCTTCTTCCGCCAGTTCAGGCGCCAGTCCGGAATGACACCGGCCCACTACCGAACCTCACGAAAATCGTGAGTCCTGCACGACCTAAGTTCCCGCTTACCGCCCTTCCCGCCCGTTTCCAGTTTCCACTTTACCCTTTCCGTCACTTCCCTGCGGTGATAAGCTTTCGCCCACAACTTGAATGTTTCCACAGCCCCAATTGAACCCGAACCGGGAATGCCACTCGCGCCCGTTGCGATGCCCTGACAGTGCCCACCGCAAACCATCATGAAACAGCGTATCTTCATCAGCAGCGTGCAAAAGGAGTTGTCAGCGGAACGCCTGGCGCTCAAGTCCTTTGTCTCGGGGGACGCCCTTCTGAGCCGTTTCTTCGACGTGTTTCTTTTCGAGGATCTGCCGGCGTCGTGCCGCCGGGTTGACGACGTGTATCTCGCCGAACCCATGTTCCTGGCGACCCCATTTCGTACAGACCCTTTGGCGGCCAAAGACCGTTCCTGTACCTCCAGTCGCCCCACCAGTCTCCGGACAAGTCACCGGACAAGTCGCCGGACAAATCGGGGTGCATGACGGGGTGCATGACGGACGTTTGACCCGTACCATTTAAGCTGTTCAATGTTCGAGTTCGCATTCCTCCGTCTGCCCCTGCCGACTGCTGTCCTCAGTCCTAAGTCTTCCCTTTCAACCTTCCGCCTTCGCGCCTTCCGCATCTGCTGAAAATGCATGTTGACTTAGGTGGGAAATCCCACCATACTGGACGGCATGAAAACAGCGACTTTCGATCAAGTGAAACAGAATAAAGCTCCGGCGGTGATTGATTTTTACGACGCGGCTGCCGATGTCAAAAACCGGATCAGCCTGCGCGGTGCGAAAACAAAGTATTTTCATGTCCAGGCGCTCTCCAACGGCTGCTACCTGCTCGAACCGCGCGTGCTGGTGCCGCCGCAAACCGTCTCCGCACGCACGCTGAAGACGCTGGCTCAATCGGCGTCCAATTTCAAAAAAGGCCGTGTGTCAGAACCGATTGACTTGTCTGCGTTCATCGAACCGTGAGGCAGCTTTATGGTCTACAAGATAAGGATGGGGCTGCCGGAAATGGATGCGCTCTGGAAAGACCTTTCCATGCGCAAGTTGAATGGCGTGCTGGACAAGGACGAAGAGCGTTTCTTCCGGAAACTCGTCAAGGCCTTGACCTATTTGCAGGAGAACCCGCGCCACAACAGCCTTGCGACCCACGAGATTGAGGATTTGACAAGAAAATGCGGGTTCAAAGTGTTCCAGTCCTACCTTGAGAACAATACGCCCTCAGCCGGACGTCTGTTCTGGGCCTACGGGCCTGACAAAGGTGCTATTACGATTCTCGCCATCGAACCTCATCCCGAAGACCAGAAACGCGGTGCTTACCAGCGTATCAAACTGTCGTCTTTCCCCTCACTTGACAAGAATGGCACTATCGGCAAAACCTGACCCGTTTAACACTTCCGACTGCCTTCTGACCTCCGTCCTCAATCTTCTCTCACCTCTCCCCGATTCCCACACTTTAGAACTCCCGCACTCCGCACTTTAGAACTTCTCCTCTTCCCCTTCCCCCGCCGCTCCCGTATACTGTCGCCCAATGATTGACGCCTTCATCAAGCGCTGGCACGCCTCGGCGGCGTCGGAGCGGGCCAACTACCAGTTGTTCCTGGCCGAGCTGTGCGCCGTGCTGGAGGTCGAGCCGCCCCAGCCCGCCAGTGCGGATGACGCTCTGAACGCCTATGTCTTCGAGAAGTCCGTCCGCTTCCCCAACCGCGACGGCTCCCTCAGCCTCGGCCGCATCGACCTCTACAAGCGCGGCCTCTTCGTGCTGGAGGCCAAGCAGGGCGCGAACGACGGCGACGCCAAGACCGGCCACGGCGTGCGCGGCACCGAGGGCTGGGACCAGTCCATGGTCCGAGCCAAGAACCAGGCCGAGCGCTATGTCCGCGCCCTGCCCGCCGCCGAAGGCCGCCCGCCTTTCCTGCTCGTGGCCGACGTCGGACATGCCATCGAAATCTATTCCGAGTTCTCCCGCACCGGCGGCATCTACATCCCGTTCCCGGACGCCTCCTGCCACCGCATCCTCGTCCGCGACCTCGCCGACCCCGCCCTGCGCGAACGCCTGCGCCGCGTCTGGACCGACCCCGCCAGCCTCGATCCCTCCCTGCGCAGCGCC
>JBBRJN010000353.1:0-3849 GCA_038219365.1 Kiritimatiellia bacterium
CCACCCACGTCTGCCAGCTGGTTTCGAGGCGGAAGGTGCCTTCTCCCTCCGGTTCGGATACCGCCACGCCTTGCTCCCGCATGTGTGCCAAAAACCCCTCGCGCCGCAGGTGTGAGAACGTTGTCGCGCGCTCGGCGATAACCGCGGCCCGCTCGCAGCCCAAATCGCAGAAGTGACGCGCCACCAGCCGACCCACTGCGGCGTCGTCAGGCACGACCGAGCAGACGCGGGTCACCTGCGACAGGTTGGAGGTGTTGACCATCGGCAGCGTATCCGGAAAACGGCTCGCGATCCAGCGGTCGCTGACAAACGTACCGACCACCCCCTGAAGCTCGCCGGACTTGACCAGCCGCGACAACAACGTGTCTTGGGCATTCGAAACAGGCCACACGCGCCACGCGGGCCGGTTGCGGCCAAAGTCGCGCACGCCTTCTAAAACGCCCACTCCGTATTCGAACTCGGTGTCGATCAGAACCGCGATGGTGAGTTGATTCATCGCAGGTAAAGATAGCTAAATTACGCAAATTTATAAATAACATTTTCGTATCTACGCAATAGACCGCTTTTCTCGGCGTGTTATGATACGCGACATGCTATGTGCGGGTAGGAGACCGTCCATGAGGGATGCATCCGAAACCGCTCCAATCGGCAATGTCTAACAGAAACCAGCGAGGTTAATTATGAAACGCGCGTTCATCACCGGCATCACGGGTCAGGACGGTTCCTACTTGGCAGAGCTTCTGCTCGCGAAGGGCTACGAGGTTCACGGCATGATCCGCCGTTCCTCAAGCTTTAACACGCAGCGCATCGACCACCTTTACCAGGACCCGCACATCCTCGGCACGCGCCTCTTCCTGCATTACGGCGACCTGACGGACGCCGGGCGCCTGGCCAAGATGATGTACGAGATCACGCCGGATGAGGTTTACCACCTCGGTGCGCAGAGCCATGTGCGCGTCTCTTTCGACGTGCCGGAATATACCGGGGACGTGGTCGCGCTGGGAACCATCCGCCTGTTAGAGGCGATCCGCGAGACCGGCATGGGCAAGAAGGTGCGCTTCTACCAGGCCTCGTCGTCTGAACTCTTCGGCCTGGTCCAGGAGACCCCGCAAAAGGAGACCACGCCCTTCCATCCGCGTTCGCCCTATGGGGTTGCCAAGCTTTACGGGTATTGGGCGGCGGTCAATTACCGCGAGGCCTACGGCATGCACGCCAGCAACGGCATTCTCTTTAACCACGAGTCGCCGCGCCGTGGCCCGACCTTCGTCACCCGCAAGATCACCATGGCTGCGGCCCGCATCAAGATGGGTCTCCAGAACGCGCTCTTCCTCGGCAACATCGAGGCCCAGCGCGATTGGGGCTTCGCAGGCGATTTCGTCGAAGGCATGTGGCGCATGGTGCAGCAGGACAACCCCGGCGACTATGTGCTCGCCACCGGCGAGACCCACAGCGTGCGCGAATTTTGCGAAGAGTCGTTCGGGCTCCTTGATCTCGACTGGAAAGCCTTCGTCAAGTACGATGATCGTTACCTCCGTCCGAGCGAGGTGGACCTGCTGTTGGGCGACGCCTCCAAAGCCCGCAAAGCGCTGGGGTGGGAGCCGAAGGTCACCTTCAAGGAACTGGTGCGTATGATGGTCGAATCCGACCTGCGCGTCGCCCGTCAGGAACTCGCCGTGCAGCAGGTCGGCGGCGTTTTGGAAAATGCGGAATGATGATAGGTTTGAGGTTACAGGTTACACGTTGAGAGTCTGTTGTTGAAACCTGTAACCTGCAACGTGTAACCAGAAACGAGCAACTCCCATGAACACTCTCTCCAACATCTACGTGGCAGGCCACTGCGGCATGGTGGGGGCGGCCGTCGTACGCGAGATCGCCCGCCTCGGGCTTCCGCCACCGCTCACCGCGACCCATGCTGAACTCGACCTGCTGGACCAGGCCGCGACGCAGGCTTTCATCGCCCGCCACCGGCCGTCCTGCATCGTGCTGGCCGCCGCGCGAGTCGGCGGCATCGAGGCCAACCGCTCCGCGCTCGGAACCTTTCTCTACGAAAACATGATGATCGCTGCGAACGTGATCCACGCTGCTTACAAATGCGGCGTGCCGCGCCTGCTCTTTCTCGGAAGCTCCTGCATCTATCCGCGTCTCGCACCGCAGCCCATTCCCGAGTCGGCCTTGCTCACCGGCCCGCTTGAGCCCACCAATGAAGGGTACGCCCTAGCCAAAATCGCGGGGCTCAAGCTCTGCCAGTTCTACCGCCAGCAGCACGGTTTACTCTACCACTCGGCTATGCCCACCAATCTCTACGGCACCGGCGACAACTACCACCCCGAGCACGCGCATGTGATGCCGGCCCTGATCCGTAAGTTCGAAACCGCGCGCCTTGCCGGTGCCCGGGAGGTGACGCTCTGGGGTTCAGGCACGCCGCGCCGCGAGTTCCTGCATGTGGATGACCTCGCCCGTGCGCTGCTGTTCCTGTTGCAGCTTGAGAATCCGCCCGACTGGGTGAACGTCGGCTCGGGCGAAGAGCTCACGATCCGGCAACTGGCGGAGAGCGTGCGTGCTGCCGTCGGGGTCGAGGCCGAGCTGCGCTTCGACCCCTCCATGCCGGATGGCCCGCCGCGCAAGCTGTGCGACACCACGCTCATCCGCAGCCTCGGTTGGAGCCCGGAGATCCGGTTGTCCGACGGCCTTCGCCGCACGGTTGCCGAGTACCGCGCCGAGGCAGCCTCAGGCATCCTGCGCGGATGGCCAAGGGGTCGTAATTCGACATCGAAATAGGCTAAGCGGCAGAATGCTTTTCTTACTGTTGTCATGCGCCGTGTTTTGGTACTGTTTCTGATCATGTCGGAGCTTTATATCACCTCGCTTGCAAACCCAAAGGTCAAACATGCGGTTAAGCTGCGCCAGCGGTCACACCGCGACGAGGCGGGCCAGATGCTGGTTGAGGGGTATCGCGAGTGCAAACGCGCGTTAGACAACGGGTATCGGCCGCAGATGCTCTTCTATTGCGAGGATCTGTACCTCAAGAACCTCAACGAACCGGAGGTCGTGCGGCGCTGTCGCGAGCTGGGAGCGGAGATGTTTCCCTGCGCCGCGCCGGTCTTTGAAAAGCTCGCTTACCGAGAGCGGCCCGAGGGCCTGCTGATCGTCGGTCCGCACCTGTCGCGCAAGCTGGCTGACTTGAAGCTGCCCGCACACGCGCTGGTGGTGGTGGCGGAGGCGATCGAGAAGCCGGGCAACCTCGGCACGATCCTGCGTTCGGCCGACGCGGCGGGTGTGCATGCGGTGATCGTCTGCGACCGCTGCACTGACATCCACAATCCCAACGTGGTGCGCGCCTCGACGGGCACCCTTTTTTCCGTACCCGTGGTGGAGGCCGAGAGCGACGAGGCCATTGCCTTTTTGCGCGAGCGGGGCTTCTGCATCCTTGCCACGACGCCGCACACCGAGAGCCTGCACTGCAAGGTGCCGCTCACGGGGAATGTCGCGATCGCGGTTGGAACCGAGCAGTACGGCCTGACAGCGAAGTGGATGAATGCGGCGGACCTGCGGGTGCGCATCCCGATGCTCGGGCTGGCGGACTCGCTTAACGTGGCTTCGGCCACGACGATTTTACTCTTCGAGGCCGTACGGCAGCGCCTCGCGGCGGGCCAGGTCACTGTGCCTCCGCCCGAAGCGTGGCACGGCGAAGAGACGTTTGACGCATGAAGGAGAGGGCGGAGTGGCATGGGCGTCACGCCCATGAGGACCATGTGGCATGGGCGTCTCGCCCGCGAGGACCGCGGGCCGGGTGCCCGCGCCACAACAAATAAGGAGCACACATGAAAACGACACGAAAAAACGCAGGGA
>JBBRJN010000354.1:0-3804 GCA_038219365.1 Kiritimatiellia bacterium
CGGATGTTTTTGGTGCAGGTGACATTTTCTTCATTGAAGAGCACCCTGACCGCCCCTCCGCAGCCCAGCGTGAAAAGCAGATCAAGGGCTGGACTCATGCGAAGAAACTGGCTTTGGAGACCGGGCCAGAAACAACTGCAAAGCATGATAAGCAAGGCGCGCCGCTCGCTGAAGGCCGCCCAACGCCACCTGGCCGATTCGGATTTCAACTTCGACCGCCTCTCGCGCCTATTATTCCTCTTTTAAACTCGGCTGTTGCCAGACGCAAGCGCAGCCTATATATTGTTCTGCACAAAAGATCAATAACTGGCCTTCTGTGCAGAACGGTTGTGGAGGACACCATGCCCTCGGTATCTCTAAAATCCTGGATCGATGGCTTGCAGGCAAGTGGCCGATACTCGTTCTTACGGTCAGAGGCGGTCCAGGACAGCGGGCTCACGCCAAACGCCGTCTCGAAAGCCTTACGACAGGCCGCCAAGGACGGTCGAATCGTTCGGCTCAAAGATTACGTTTACGTGATCGTTCCGCTTGAGTACCGGACGGCGGGCGCTCCTCCCCCTTCCTGGTTCATCCATGACCTGATGGCCGCCATGAATCTGCCGTACTATGTCGGTTTGCTGAGTGCCGCCGCACTGCACGGCGCGTCCCATCAGCAGCCCCAAGTGTTTCAGGTGATGACGGACCGATCCGTTCGGCCCATCGTCGCGGGCCGTACGAAGATTCAGTTCTTGGCCAGCAAGTACGTCTCTCGAGCCGCAGTCACGGAGATGAAAACGCCTACCGGACTGATGCGCGTCTCAACGCCCGAGACGACGGTCGTGGACTTGGTGCGGTTCGCCAGGGTGGCGGGCCAACTTGACCACGTTGCGGCGTTGATCGACGATCTGTCTCCTTCCCTCGATGCGAAGCGGCTGGTTCGAGCCGTGCGGGTGGTGGATGACATCCCCAATGCCCAGCGTTTGGGATATGTCCTCGACCAGGCCCGCCAACACGCGCTCGCCGAAACGCTCCATGCATGGGTTCAACCGCGCATTGAACGCATCCAGTTGCTAAGGTCGGGTCGGCCAGCCGACGGCGCGAAGGAGGACCGGCGCTGGCGGTTGCTCATCAACTCGCCACTGGAGGTGGAGTCATGATTCAACAGGCCTACATCACCGCCTGGCGTGCTGTCGCCCCTTGGCCCGACGACGCGCAGGTCGAACAGGATCTGACGCTGTCGCGTGCCGTCGTGCAAATGTTCAAACAACCGACACTGGCCGATCATCTGGCGTTGCGCGGAGGGACGGCCCTCAACAAGTTGTTCATTCAACCCAGTTGCCGCTATTCCGAGGACATTGATCTGGTGCAAACCCAAGCCGGTCCCGCAGGTCCCCTGATCGATGCCATTCGAAAGGCTCTCGATCCGTGGCTGGGAAAGCCATCCCGCGCCCGGGCCGAAGGCGGGTTCTCGATGATCTACCGCTTCGAATCGGAAATCGCGCCCGTGCGGCCTCTGCGGCTGAAGATCGAGATCAACACGCGAGAGCATTTCACGGTGCTCGGAGTCCAGACCGTGGAGATGAAGGTGACGAATCCCTGGTTCAGCGGAACCGCGCCGGTCCTCACCTACCACCTCGACGAACTGATGGGGACCAAGCTGAGAGCTCTGTATCAACGCCGCAAGGGACGCGACCTGTTCGATCTCTGGCTGTGCCTTTCCCGGAAGCTGATCGATCCGCAGCGCACGGTCGAATGTTTCCTTCGATACATGGCGCACGAGGGGCATCCCGTTTCGCGTGCCCAGTTCGAGCAGAACCTTCACGACAAGCAGTCTGATTCCGCATTCATGGGCGACATCGCCCCACTCCTGATCGCCAATGTGAACTACGATCCGGTTGAAGCGATGCGGCTTGTGCATCATGCCATGATTGCCAGGCTTCCCGGTGAGGCGTGGCGCGGAAAAGACGAACCGCCAATCGAACGCTGACTTGAGGATGCCATGCCCAGGACAGCAGAACCCATCCGCTACGCGATCTATAACTGTCCGACCAATCTGAACCCGACGCGCCCCATCAATTTGGCGCGTCGGGTTCTTCGCTTGCATTCAGTAGTAAAGAGTGCTTTACTAGCCGCCGACGTTGGTAACGATTCCTTGACTAGTGTCATGCCGTGGTAAAGGAGCGCTGACGAGCCATGAAACGCGAAGCAGGCACATATCGGGTCACGAGGTGGGAGAAGGAGGAAGTCCGCGCCTTCGTTCCCGCGCCGTTGCCGCCCGCCAGTCCGCCACTGGAACTGGACGATGCAACACGACGGTCGCTGTCCGACGCGGTGACGGCGGTCGGCAAGCTCTCCATCGCAGCCGACATGGTCCCGAACGCGGACTGGTTCCTCTACGGCTTCGTGCGCAAGGAAGCCCTGATCACCTCTCAGATCGAGGGCACGCAAGCCACGCTCCAGGACGTGCTCTCCTTCGAGGCGGGCGAGAAGGCCGTGCGGCCCGACGACGTGCGCGAGGTCTGCAATTACGTCGATGCTCTCACGTTCGCACGCGGCGAGTTGGCCCATCCGAAGGGGATCCCGCTCACAACCCGGCTGCTCTGCGATGCCCACAAGCGACTGATGAAAGGCGTGCGCGGGAGCGAAAAGCAACCCGGCGAAATTCGGCACAGCCAGAACTGGATCGGCGGCAGCCGCCCCGGCAACGCTCGCTTTGTCCCGCCGCCGCCGGATGTCGTGCCCGAGGCAATGTCGGCACTGGAGAAGTGGATTCATGGCAACGATCCTTTGCCGCCGCTCATCCGCGTCGGCCTGGCACACGTCCAGTTCGAGACCATCCATCCGTTCCTGGACGGGAACGGCCGCATCGGGCGTCTGCTGATCGCCCTGCTGGTGGAGCACTGGGGCCTTCTCAAAGCGCCGCTGCTCTATCTCAGCGTCTCGTTCAAGCGGCATCGCCAGGCCTACTACGACCGCCTCAATGGCGTGCGCGTGGACGGCGACTGGGAAGGCTGGACGCGCTTCTTCCTCGATTGCGTGACAGAGGCCGCCGATGACGCCGTGGCCAGCGCGCAGCGGCTCCATGCGGTGACCGCCGCCGACCGCGCGAAAGTGGCCGCCCACGCGAAGACCACCATGCCCGCGATCAGGCTCTTCGAACTGTTGCCGTCGCATCCGATGGTGACCCTCCCGCTGTCGATCAAGCTGCTTGGCGTCAGCAAGCCGACAGCCGTCAAGGCCCTCGACGCGTTGCAGGCGGCAGGCGTCCTGCATGAGATCACGGGCAAACGCCGGGATCGCGTCTACGCCTATCAGGCATACCTCCAGGTGCTCGCGCCTGACACGGACTGAGATCATCGTACCTTCGCCTCCACGACAGCCCCGGCTTCGGTCGGGGCTTTTTCGTTCCGCTCGGGACCCGGAATCCGCTCCGCCTTCTTTCCCGTGAACTGTTCCCAGCGGGTGACGATGACGTCGCAATACGGCGGGTCGAGTTCCATGAGGTATGCCCGCCTGCCGGTCTGTTCGCACGCGATCAGCGTGGAGCCGCTGCCACCGAACAGGTCGAGCACACTCTGGCCGGGCAGCGATGAGTTCATGATCGCCCGCGAGGCCAACTCGACGGGCTTCTCGGTCAGGTGAACCATCGACTGCGGGTTGACCTTCTTCACGTGCCAGAGGTCTGTGTCGTTGTTCGGGCCGTAGTACTTGTGGCCCGCGCCTTCCTTCCAGCCGTAGAACGCCAGTTCGTGAGCGCCCATGTAGTCCTTACGGGTGAGAACGGGATGCTGTTTGTCCCAGATGATGGCCTGGCTGAAGTAGAAC
>JBBRJN010000355.1:0-3799 GCA_038219365.1 Kiritimatiellia bacterium
AGCGGAACCTCCTGCGCGTGACACCTGCGAATGATATTGGGCCAGATTTCCGATTCGGTCAAGATAAACGCCTGTGGACGAATCTGTTCCAAAGCCCGTTTCACACACGCAGGAAAATCGAGCGGGTTATAGATCAGCACATCCTCAGGGCCGACCACTTTTTCGGCCTCTTTCCAACCGGTCGAACTGGTCGTGCTGAAAACGAAACGCAAGGACGGCTCGCGCTCGCGCAGGGCGCGCATCACCAGCCCTGCCACATACACCTCGCCCACGCTCACCGCGTGAATCCACACCGCGCCGTCCATCCGCTGAAGCCGTCGGGAAACCTCCTCAGGATACCGCCCAAAACGGTCCCCGAAGCGGTTTCGGTACCCGCCTCGCCGCCGCATACGCATGAGAAACAGCGGCATCATCGCTACGTAGACGATCGCAAACAACAGATTATAGACAAACCACCTCATCCGAACTTCCTCTCCTCAACCGGCGCGGCACAGTTTCCCCGTTCTACGCCCGATTTGCAATCCCATTTCTTAGCAGAACATGAGGCTACGGCGAGGGCAGGTCTTATAAGTGGACTCCGGGCGTCCGAGACGTACCTCCCGTACGTGCAGTGCCCGGGCCGGACTGGCACCCGGTCTATGCCCGTACGGCGGGACGTCCACGCACGGGAGCGCAGCGCACGGGCCGGACCGCCGGCGACGTGGCATGCGAGCGACACGCACACGCCTGCCGCACGCCTTACGTTCGCCGGGCGTCCGAGACGTACCGCCCGTACGTGCAGTGCCCGGGCCGGACTGGCACCCGGTCTATGCCCGTACGGCGGGACGTCCACGCCCGGGAGCGCAGCGTACGGGCCGGACCGCCGGCGACGTGCCATGCGAGCGACACGCGCACGCCTGCCGCACGCCTTACGTTCGCCGGGCGTCCGAGACGTACCGCCCGTACTTGCCGCTACGACGGCTCATTGCATCTCACGGGCGAGATTAGGACGTCTAAAGTTGGGCGTTGGTTGTGGGCGAAGTTTCCGCTGTTTTCACGACAGGTTCTTTATGCTATAAATAGGGCCTTCCTATCGTTAAAAAGGACCCCGAAACCATGGATAATCAGGCACTCATCAACGCGCTCAGTGATTTCAGCGAACGCACGCGCCGTGACGCGCTCACACAGCTTGCCGTATCAGCGCGGTTCCCCGCTCCGGGCACGAACTTCAACATGCACTGCCACTCATTCTTCTCGTACAACGCCGACGGCTGGTCTCCCTCGCGTGTCGCTTTCGAGTGCCGCACACGCGGGCTCAGCGCCTCTGCGCTTTGTGATTTCGACGTGTTGGACGGTTTGGACGAGTTTCTTGCGGCGGGTCTCGCGCTTGGGCTGCGCTCGGCCGTGCATCTGGAAACCCGCGCCTATGTTCGCGAACAATCCACCGTGGACATCAGCTCCCCCGGCGAGCCCGGCGTGGCCTACATCATGGGCTGCGGCTTCACCGGCATTCCCGCGTCCGGGACCACGCAGGCCGCAACGCTGGATTCGCTCCGCCAAGGCGCGCAGGACCGCAACCTCGCCTTGATCGCCCGCGTCAACGCCACCTTGCCCGGAATCGCGATCGACTACGCCCGCGACGTGCAACCGCTCACGCCCAAAGGCGTCGCGACCGAGCGCCACATCATGCGCGCCTACCGCCTCCGTGCGGAGAAAGCGTTCACAGCTCCGGCAGCCCGCGCCGCCTTCTGGGCACCGCTGCTGAAGTGTGACGTTGCAACCTTCCCTTCCATTGAGGCCAGCGTGCCAAAGATGGAAGACCTTGTGCGTAACGCGCTGGCCAAGCGCGGCGGAATCGGCTATATCCAACCCACCGACAAGACCTTCCCCTTGGCCGACGTTTTTACCGCTTGGGTACGTGCCTGTGGCGCGATCCCGACCATCGCGTGGCTCGATGGCTCCAGCGGTGGCGAAGCCGACTGCGACGGGCTGCTTGACCTCATGACCGGCAAGGGCTGCGCCGCGCTGAACATCATTCCCGACCGTAACTGGAATCTGAAAGATCCGCAAGACGCCGCGCGCAAGCAGGCCAAGCTTGACGAGGTCGTGAAAGGCTGCGTCAAGCGCGACCTGCCGATCAACATCGGCACCGAGATGAACAAAGGCGGCCTGCCTTTTGTGGACGATCTCGCGGGGCCCGTGCTCGGCAAGTATGCGGCCGAGTTTACGCAAGGCATGGCCATCATGGTCGGTCAAACGTTGCTCGGCGCGTACGCTAAGGCCCCCTACCTTGGCGAGCGTGCCCAAGCCGAGTTCTCCGACAGGAAGAGCCGCAACGCGTTTTACGCAGCCGTCGGGGCCCTGCCCGCGCTGACCCCTGCGTGCGCGAAAGGGCTCGAGGACGCCGGTCCCGACAAGGCCTTCTCGATGTTGGCTGATGCCGCAACACCTGGATTAAAGACTTAAGTGAGTGACGCAGCGACCATGGGGGATAAGCATGAACATTCGGGAACTTGTTTTTTTGACCGTCTGCACCGTGGCAGGTAACACGTTTGCCGGGCGCACGACACCCGTGACTTTTTTCGTCGACAGCGCCAAAGGCAATGACGCCGCCGAAGGTACCGCCGAGTCCGCCGCTTGGCAGAGCCTCGAAAAAGTCAATGCCGCGGAACTGATTCCCGGCGACCAGGTGCTTTTCAAGCGCGGAGGATTGTGGCGCGGCCAGCTTGTTCCGCAAAGCGGGTCACCGGCAGCCCGCATTGTTTACGGCGCGTATGGCTCTGGCGAAAAGCCGATTCTGCAAGGTTCCCTCGCACGCAGTCAGCCTGCTGACTGGAGCGAGATGAAGCCCGGCCAATGGACCACGCAGCCCTTTCAACCGAAACTTCTCGGACAGATCATCGACCTGACCGATTCGCGCTGGAACGTTTCCTTTCAAGAGGAGGCAAAAGGAACACTCGCGCGTGCGCAAGAAAAAGGACGCTGGTTCAACCGGGTCACCTGCACGGCCTCCGGGGCCAAGAGCAACCTGATTCAACTCTGGGGGCCGCTGATCAAGGAAATCGCCCCTTGCCTCATGCTGCGGCTCCGCGTGCGCTCAACCCTGCCGTTCAAGCTGGACACCTTTGAGGTCATGATGAACCAGCCGCCTTGGAAAGGTGCCACGCGCGGTGCTGTCGGCAAGAAGGTGGTCGGTACCGAGTGGCAGACGATCGACGTGATCCTGACAGAAGAAAACAAGATGGAAGCCGCCTACCTGCACTTCAGCATCGGAGGCGCGATTCCCGCCGGTGCCGTGTTCGATTTCGAACCGCTCGGCATCTGGCGCGCGGAGGTCGGCAATAACGTCGTCATCAGCCGCGACGTCGGGATACTCATCCTTAACCACGGCGAAAAGTGGGGCGTCAAAAAATGGGTTCTTGAAGAGCTCAAGTCTCCGCTCGACTACTGGTATGACGCAGAGTGTAAACGCATGGTTGTCGCGTGTGACGCCAACCCCGCAAAGAAATTCAGCAGCGTTGAGCTGGCTCTCACGACACACATCATCAACGAAGGCGGCAAGCATGACGTGACTTACGACGGACTCGCTGTCCGGTATGGCGGAGCGCACGGCTTCGGCGGAGGCAGCACACAGCGCATCACGATCCGTAATTGCGACGTGTATTGGATCGGCGGCGGACTACAATTCTTCCAGCCGAACGGACACCCCGTGCGCTACGGTAATGGTATCGAGTTCTGGGGCAGCGCGGTGGACAACCTCGTTGAAAACAACCGCCTGTGGGAAATCTACGACGCGGCGCTCACCAATCAGGGCAGCGGA
>JBBRJN010000356.1:0-3783 GCA_038219365.1 Kiritimatiellia bacterium
CCGGGTTAGGGACGGGGCGGGGGTGCGGGGCGTGGTGCCGCAGTCGCTCTGCGTGGAGCGAGTTGAATAAGGGGTTTCGCTGATGTTCCGTCCGACAGCGGTTTTTAAGGACGCGGCGGTTTCCGTGAAGATCGACGGCGAAGAGGTGTTGCGCAAGAAGTACCGTATCCTGACGCCCGGAGAGATGGTGGAGATGACCGTGAAAAAAGACCAGCTTGTCTGCTTTGCGTCGGCACAGGAACTGACGGTGGAGGTGGTGGCATGAACGTGCGTGCGATCACCTGTATCGGATGCCCTCTGGGCTGCCGTTTGAGCGTTGCGGTTGAAGGCGGTGCGGTTGTGTCTGTAGACAATGCCGGGTGCGGGCGCGGCGCAGCCTACGCGCGGCAGGAGTGTGTCTGCCCGACGCGGATGGTGACGACGCTGGTGCGCGTGAAGGGACGGCGTGCGCCGTTGAGCGTCAAGACGGCGAAGCCGGTGCCGAAAGAGCGGATTTTTGAGTGCCTGAAACAGATACATGCTGTCATGGCTACACCCCCCGTGCGGATTGGGGATGTGGTGGTGCGGGATGTCGGCAGCACAGGTGTGGATGTTGTGGCAACGATGGCGATTGAGGAGTCAACATGAGAAGCAAGATGATGCGGGTGGGTTCTGTCGGTGTTCTCACGCTTGTTTTGTTGCAGGGTGCGGTGCCCGCGGCAACACAAGAGCCGGACGTCATGCGCGTCGAGAGCGACACCTTGCGTGTGTCTATCGGTGCGGATGCGCGAACAACCGAGTTCATCGACTAGAAGTGCCCGTGGGTGACGCCCGTGCCGGACGCGCGGCTGGGCAAAGACGCCACGTTCACTCTGGCCGAGGCTCTCGCTGCGACCAATCAGACGGTTGTCGTGGCCGAACCGACCGCCGGCATGTCCTCCATCACCGGGTTTTTCGTGCGTAACAGCGCGACCGTCCAGGTGGACGATGAGCTGATCTCCTACTCCGAGGTGAGCCAGTGCGCACCTTATGCCTTTTCCAAATGTCAGCACGGAGCCTGCGGAACGCGTGCCGCGCCGCATGCGCTGGGGGCGAAGGTCCTCCATTTGAAGGAGTGCTTCGGACGCTTCACGCCGGACGCCGATTCGACGCTGCTGGCGGACGTCGCGGCCCGTCAGGCGCAGACCGTCAACGCATGCGGATTCGACATGATGTACATCGACGCGCTCGACGGCGAAGACATTCTTGGCGGACGGGAAAACGGGTGGCACTACGGCTCTCTGTTCGTCTACGAACTCTGGAAGCGGTTCGACCACCCCGTGCTCTTGGAGATGAGCACCACGCACCATCACCTGTGGACGGTGCGGTCACGCATGGGCGCGTGGGACCATCCGACCCGCAGTCACAAACGGTTCATCGATATCCATTGCGCAGCGAACGCGGCCGACGGGCGCATGTTTCTTCCGATGCACCTCGGCTGGTGGGCGATCAGGACCTGGTCCGGGCCGCAAGGCGAACCGACTTTCGCGGATGACATCGAATACCTGTGCTGCAAGGCGATCGGCAACGATATCGGCTTTTCGCTGATGGGCGTAACGCCCGATAAATTCGCGAAAAACGCCACGCTGCAACGGCTCGGCAGCATTACACGGAGCTATGAAGCGCTGCGCCACGCCAAGGCGGTCCCCGAAGCCGTGAAGGCGCGGCTCAAGGTTCCGGGGGATGAGTTCACACTCGAGCAGGACTCCGGGGCCTGGAGGTTCCGGCCTGCACGGTACGTAAAGCACACGGTGGAATCCCGCATGGGTGATTCGGCAACGTGGGCGGTAACGAACGCTTTCGAACAACAACCCCTGCGTCTGAGGCTGGAAGTGCTGATGTCTGCGGAAGCGTACGGAGCCTCCAATGCCACCGTCATCGCCGGGTTTACCAACCGTGAGGAATTTACGGACGTGGCTCAGGCGAAAGGGGTCACTGCGGCCTTGGAGCCATCGACCGATCAGTTCAAGGTCGGCCCGTCGAGCGGACGTCTTTCGGCGACG
The DNA here is from genome assembly GCA_038219365.1 of Kiritimatiellia bacterium. Taxonomy (GTDB): domain Bacteria; phylum Verrucomicrobiota; class Kiritimatiellia; order RFP12; family UBA1067; genus JAHFSX01. The sequence goes on from JBBRJN010000356.1 coordinate 2,022, forward strand.
AATGCCCGGCCCGACCGCAGCGCCACGTGGGCGCGCTTCGGCAAGACCTTCACGCCGCCCCTGAAACTCGGGGGCGAACGGGCGCTGGGTGTGTGGGTGCATGGCGACGGCCAGGGCGAAGTGCTGAACCTCCAGTTGAAATGTCCCGAGCACGTGGTTGCGGGCCTTGGCGAGCATTATGTTGTCGTGGATTTCATCGGGTGGCGTTACTTCGAACTGATTGAACCTGAAGGTGAACGCTACGCGGACTCTGTCTGGCCCTACGGCGGCGCTTATGCCATCTATCGCGAACGGGTGGACTACAATCAGATCGAGAACCTGACAGTCTGGATCAATAACCTGCCTGCCAGCGGCAGTGTCGAGTGCTATCTCAGTCCCATAGTCGCGACGCCGCTTGTGAAGGCGACGCTTCGCGAGCCGCGCGTGACTGTGGGCGCGAGCACGCTGGTGATCCCGGTGCAGATGGAAAGCGGCAGTTACCTGGAGTTTCAGTCGCCGAACGACTGCCGCGTGTTCGGGCCCGATGGGGCGATCCTTCAGGACGTGAGGGTCGCCGGCGAAGTGCCGTTATTGGCGGCAGGCGCCAACAGCCTGCGTTTCGAATGCGAGCCGGTATCGGGCGTGACTCCGCGGGCGAGGATCACGACAATCACAATGGGGGCACCGCTGTTCGAGGGGCGCACGAGGTAATGCGAATCGGAAGATTCATGACGTGAAGATATTTTCCTGAGAACAGGTAAAGTTTGTTCTTCTCTCGCCAGGGGCTCATTTGCCCATCCGCTACACGTCCCCAGTCTGCATAGCCTCTGGGATCCCTTTGAACCGTGATGAAATCCTCCGTATAGCCGTAAATCACCTTGGGCGTGTCTGTCTCTGCCGGGCTCTCTCCCCAGACAAGAAGGTATTCAGGCTTGCCAGGCTTGGTCATTCCAAGATAGCCAACAAAATAGGGGCGATAGATGCCTTTCTGTCCGCCGCCGCCGTCGTTTTGGTGGATAACGGGATTTTGACGGTAATAGCTCCATTTTCTGCCATCCCGCGACGTGGCAAATCCCAGTTGTGTGATTTGATCCGCCGAGGTACCCCGCAGGAACGCCAGCCACGTGCCGTCCGCCAGCCGCTGAATCGCATGGTATGAAGACTGGCTGTTCATCCAGTGCAGATCGGTGGTCGGCAGAATCGGCACGATGTCCCATACGCTAACCTTGCCAACCTTCGGGTCTTTCACCACTGTCCACACGTGTGAGGCCAGATTTGAGCAGGTGGCCAGCGCTGTCATTTGGTGGCCGTAACCCGCCCCGCCGGCCGCTTTCCATGCATCGTAGAAGTGGTTATAGTAATGGAAATACATGAACCAAAGCTTTTCGTCCTCATTCCATACCACGCACGGGCTTGAAAAGTGGGAAGGATCGCTGACGGGAGGGTCGATTATCGGATAATGCGGATTAGCCAAAACAATGCTGTTTTGACGGTTTGCGTCCAGTGTCGCCAACTTTTTATAGGGGCCTTCGATGGACTCCGAGACCGCACAGCCGATGCAAGAGCATGGATCATGATGCGCATAATATAGATAATATTTCCCGTCAGGGTTTTTACCTCGGTCATTCTTAATGATCGAGGAGTATCCGACGGAGTCATTCTCGTTCCGATCAAATGTGTTGTGTTCCCAGGCCTCCGTTTGCCAGAGAATCTGCGTTGATTGACTGGCAGAAAGTGGAACGCTTGAGGTGAGGTCAGACAGGTCGACACACCGGAGGTTATT
>JBBRJN010000357.1:0-3780 GCA_038219365.1 Kiritimatiellia bacterium
CCCGGCGTTGCAAGTGCGGCTCCTGCGCGTGCTTCAGGAGCGCGTCTACGAGCCGCTGGGCTCCACGCGTTCCGAAAAAGCGGATGTTCGGGTGGTCGTGGCGACCAACCGCGACTTGCTGGAGCGCTGCCGCGCGGGCGCATTCCGCGAGGACCTCTACTATCGCGTCAACGTGGTGCGCGTGGAACTGCCGCCGCTGCGCCGACGCAAGGAGGATATCCCTCTGTTGGCGTCGCAGTTCATCGCGCGTTTCAACCGGTTGCAAGACAAGGCAGTGGGCGGCATCGCGCCCGAGGCGCTCTCGCTGCTCATGGCGCACGACTGGCCGGGAAACGTGCGCGAGTTGGAGAATGTCATCGAACGCGCCTTCATCCTGTGCAGCGCTGGCCGCCTCGGGCTGGAGCACCTGCCGGAAGAGCTGACCGGCGGCGGCGCGGCGCGGGCAACGGTTACCGGCGGAGGCCTCCGCGCGGCCCGCGCGGCGCTCGACGCGCAGGCGATCCGCACCGCGCTCGAACGAAATGGCGGCAACCGGCTGGCGGCCGCGAAGGAACTCGGGGTGCACAAGACCACGCTCTTCCGCAAAATCAACACGCTGGGGATGGATCTTCCCGAAGGGGACGGACGTAGACATAAAGCGCACTCGTAGGAAAGGAAAATCGTTATGGACGAGACTGACAAACTGAACGCGGACGCCTCGGCGGTCGAGACGCAGGAGTGGCTGGAATCGTTGGACGAGGTCCTGGACCGCGCCGGGCCGGACCGGGTGCGCGAGCTGTTCCGGCAGCTTTCCGGCTTCGCGCAGCTGAAGGGCGTGCGGCTGCCGTTCACGGCCAACACGCCTTACATCAACACGATCCCGCCTACGAAGCAGCCGCCTTATCCCGGCGATCTTGAACTGGAGTACCGGATCGGCAGCATCATCCGCTGGAACGCGATGGCGATGGTGGTCAAGGCCAACCGGCTCGAAGCGGGAATCGGCGGACACATCGCGACCTACGCCTCCATCGCGACGCTTTACGAAGTCGGCTTTAACCACTTCTTCCGCGGCAACGGGCCGGACCATCAGGGCGATCTGGTCTACTTTCAGGGGCACTCCTCGCCGGGCATTTACGCGCGGGCTTTTTTGGAGGGGCGCCTGCCCGCGGAGCAGGTCAACAACTTCCGGCACGAGCTGCATGACAAGCCGGGGCTTTCCTCGTATCCGCACCCGTGGCTGATGCCGGACTTCTGGAAGTTCCCGACCGTTTCGATGGGCCTTGGACCGATCACGGCGATCTATCATGCGCGGTTCATCAAATACCTGCAGGACCGGGGGCTGAAAGCACCGTCGGATCAGAAGGTCTGGGCGTTTCTGGGCGACGGCGAGTGCGACGAGCCCGAGTCGCTGGGGGCGATCGCGCTGGCGGCGCGGGAGAAGCTGGATAATCTGATTTTCGTGATCAATTGCAACCTACAGCGCCTGGATGGGCCGGTGCGCGGCAACGGCAAGATCATCCAAGAGCTGGAGGCGAGCTTCCACGGCGCGGGCTGGAAGGTGCTCAAGGTGATCTGGGGAAGCGGGTGGGACGCGCTGCTGGCGCGGGATACCTACGGACTGCTGGCGCGGCGGATGAACGAGGTGGTTGATGGGCAGTATCAAAAATACGTCGTCGAAGACGGGGCCTTTTTCCGCAAGGACTTCTTCGGCCGCGACCCTCGGCTGCTGGAGATGGTGCGACATCTTTCCGACGCTCAGTTGAAGGGCCTGCTGCGTGGCGGGCATGATCCGGAAAAGGTCTACGCGGCGTACCAGGCGGCGGCGGAAACGACAGGCATGCCGAGCGTCGTGCTAGCCAAGACGGTCAAAGGCTACGGCATGGGCGAAGGCGGCGAGGGGCTGAACATCACGCATCAACAGAAAAAGCTCAAGGAAAATGAGCTGCTGGCGTTCCGGTCGCGTTTTCATATCCCCATCTCCGACGAGCAGGTGGATCAGCTACCGTTTTACGAACTGCCCGCGGACGGGCCGGAGAAGGCGTATCTGCTGGCGCGGCGTGCGGCGCTGGGCGGGTTCAATCCGCAGCGGCACGGCATGAGCACGCCGCTGGAGATGCCCGGCGAGGCGTTCTTTAAAGAGTTTCTGGAGGGTACCGAAGGGCGCGAGGTGTCAACGACGATGGCCTTTGTGCGGATGCTGACCAAGCTGCTTAAAGACGAGGCCATCGGCCGGCTGATCGTGCCGATCGTGCCGGATGAGGCCCGGACCTTCGGCATGGCAGCGCTCTTCCGGCAGTGCGGCATCTACTCGCACCCCGGGCAACTCTACGAGCCCGTGGATGCGGACAACCTGCTGTACTACAAAGAAGCGACCAACGGACAGATTCTGGAAGAGGGCATCACGGAGGCCGGCTCGCTCTGCTCCTTCATTGCGGCGGGGACGGCCTATTCGAATCACGGCATCAACATGATCCCGTTCTTCACCTTCTACTCCATGTTCGGGTTCCAGCGGGTCGGGGACCTGATCTGGGCGGCGGCGGACGCCCGCTGCAAAGGGTTCTTGATGGGCGCGACCTCCGGACGCACGACGCTGGCCGGCGAGGGGCTACAGCATCAGGACGGCAACAGTCACCTCCTGGCGCTGACGGTGCCGAATCTGAAGGCGTACGACCCTGCCTACGCCTACGAACTGGCGGTGATCTTGCAGGACGGGCTGAAGCGGATGTACAGCGACCGCGAGGACCTCTTTTACTACATCACGATGATGAACGAAAACTATGCGCAGCCGCCCATGCCGGAAGGCTCACGCGAGGGCATTTTGCGCGGCATCTACAAGCTCACGAGCGCCGAGGCCAACCGCGAGGGTGCGCCGAGAGTGCGGCTGCTGGGCAGCGGCACGATCCTGAACGAGGTGCGCAAGGCGGCCGGGATGCTGGCGCAGGACTATGGTGTTTCGTCGGACGTGTACTCCGTGACGAGCTACAAGGAGCTGCATCAGGATGCGCAGGAGGCCGAGCGCTGGAACCTGCTGCATCCCGACGCCGAAGCGCGACTGCCGTACATCACGGCGTGTCTGGGCAAGAGCGCGGCACCGGTGGTTGCGGCTAGCGACTATGTGAAGGCGCTCTGCGGGTGTGTCGCCCGTTGGGTTCCGGCGCGGATGATCGCGCTGGGGACGGACGGCTTCGGGCGCAGCGACGGACGTGAGGCCCTGCGGGACTTTTTCGAGGTGGATGCGCGGCATGTGGTGGTGGCGGCGCTCTCGGCGCTGGTGCGCGAAGGGGCTCTGAAAGCGGAGGCCGCGGTCAACGCGCGTGACGCGTTCGGGTTTGATGCCGAGAAGCCGAATCCGATCCATGTGTAAGGTTCGGGGGTCGGGGTTCAGGCGGAAGGAGATAAAAATGGCACAGGAGTTCAAGCTTCCCGCACTGGGGGAGCACATTGAGTCTATTCAGGTCGTACGCGTGCTGGTAGCTGCTGGCGAGACGGTGGCGGTAGACCAAACGATTCTGGAGTTGGAGACGGACAAGGCCACGATTGAGGTGCCTTCGACCGTGGCCGGTACGGTGGCGGCGGTGCATGTGCAAGCGGGCGACACGATCAAGAGCGGGCAGCTTATTTTCAGCCTGGCCGGTTCCGTTGGGGCGCAAGCGACAGCAGACAAGGTGGAGCCTGCGGCGGCTTCGGTGTCACCGTCGCCGGCCCCCGACGCGTTCTCGGCACCGCAAGCGCCGGTGGACAAGGCGGAGCCAGCGGCGGCTCCGGTGTCACTGGCGGCGGATGAACCGGCACCAGTCCCCT
>JBBRJN010000358.1:0-3770 GCA_038219365.1 Kiritimatiellia bacterium
AATACGACTGTCTCTCCCAGATGGACCGCCAGTGCGGCCTGAAACTCAAAGCGCTGGAAGAGGCCGGTTTGGCTGAGGATACGATCGTGTTTTATTACGGTGATAATGGAGGCATCACGCTGCGCAGCAAGCGTTTCCTGCAAGACAGCGGCACGCACGTCCCGCTGATCGCCTACTTCCCGCCGAAATGGCGTCACCTCGCACCTGCCGCGCCGGGCTCCCGCGTCGCGGCACCGGTACATTTCGTTGATTTTTCGGCGACCGTTCTGGCGCTTGCGGGTCTTCCACAGCCCGCCTACATGCAGGGCATCCCGTTTGCGGGCGCGCCGAAAGCCAAGCCGCGCGACTATGCCTTTTGCAGCCGCGACCGCATGGACGAGCGCTACGACATGGTGCGCTCCGTGACCGACGGCCAGTGGCTCTATATCCGCAATTTCCGCCCTGAGATTCCGTACGTCGAGCCGCTCAGCTACATGTTCCGCGCACGCGGCTATCAGTCGTGGGCACGCTTGGCAGAAGAAGGCAAGCTCACACCCGCGACCGCGATGTTCTGGGGGGTGAAACCCTCTGACGAGTTGTATGATCTCACATCCGATTCCGACAATGTCGTGAATCTGGCTGGCAAGCCAGAACACGCGGAGCGGCTCGCCAAGCTGCGGCAGGTACTGATCGCACAGATGACCGAGAACCGTGACAACGGGCTGCTGCCCGAGGGCTGCGAAGAGGAAGGGTACGAGGCGTCACGGCGTGCTGATTCGTGGCCGGTCGCGCGCGTGCTTGCGACGGCCATGCAGGCTTCGAGTCAGGACGCAGCGAACGTGCCAGATCTGATCAAGGCGGCCAGTGACCCGTCCATGCCGGTCCGCTGGTGGGCGGCGCTCGGGTGCGGCATCCTCGGTAAGAAAGCGGCACCGGCGCTGCACGCGCTGGAGAAATTACTCGCCGATCCCTCCGGCTTCGTGCGCGTGGCAGCGGCTGACGCGCTGGCGCGGCAGGGTCGCCTGGATCTCTCGCTGCCAGTGCTCGAAAAAGCCATGCTGGACCTGGAGTCGCCTTGGTGTTCGCTGCAGGCTTGCAACGCGCTTGATCGCTTGGGCATCGCCGCGAAACCGGTCCTCCCTTCGGTGCGGAAACTCGACACGCTGGTCGCGCAGGATGAAAGTTTCTCCAAGCCCCAAGCCTACCCGCGCCGTATTTTGGGCCACCTGCTGGATGTTCTCGAAGGCCGCGTCAAGCCGTTGGCGCAGTGACGCAGCAATTCAAATTATGGCAGACGCAAGCTGTGGGAAGGCACTCACGGGTCCACTGCAAACGGAAAGCCGGGCTTTCTCCTGTTCGTAGTGGCGCCGTGAGGCGCTTCTTAGCCATAATTAGAATTGCTGGTGGTGACGGCGGAGGCGATGCGCAGAATTTCATCTGAAGGAATCGCGCCGTCGCGCAGGATGGTGATCGTGCCATCCGCATCGACCTTCACGACCGTGCTGGCGATGCCGCCGGGTGAGACGCCGTCATCGATCACGAGGTCCGCTTCGAGTCCCACGTCTTTCAGCGCATCCACCGCGCTGACCGCCGGCATCGCTCCGCTGAGGTTGGCGCTGGTGACGCGCAAGGAGCCGCCGCAAGCAGCGAGCAGTGCACGCGTGAAAACATGGTTTGGCACGCGGAAGCCTTCATGCGCCGAACCGCACGGCAACACGAGGGTGAGTGCACCGGGCCAAAAGGCGGCGGCGAGACGCTGCGCGGCGGGCGGGAAGGACGCGCCAAAAGCAATGACCGCCTCCGCGTCGGCAGCGAGAAGTGCGATGGGTTTTCCGGTGGGACGTCCCTTGATGGTGCAGATGCGTGCCACGGCCGAGGGGCACGCAGGGTGCGCGGCAATGCCATAGACGGTATCGGTGGGGATGACCGCCACGCCTGCCGCACGCAGCAAACGCGAGGCGGTTTCCAGGAGTGCGGGCTTGAGAAGATGCATGTGAGCGTTGTACCACACTTGAGATTGGGGCGCAAGGTGTGTACACTGGGGAGGTTCTTTGGAACACGTTTACGGGTTGCACGCATAAGGAAGTCAGCGCATGAGTCAGAAAGTCTTGGTCACGGGCGGCAGCGGGTTTCTGGGCATTAACCTCATCCGGCATCTGCGGAGTAAAGGGATCACCGACATTCGGTCGATCGACCTCGTGCCGTTTGACTATCCCGAGAAAGGGCAGGTCGATGCCATCGTCGGCGACATCCGCGATGTTGCGGCCCTGCAGAAGGCGATGCAAGGGGTGACATGGGTGATCCATACGGCGGCTGCCCTGCCCTTGTACCCGGAGCAGGACATCATGACGACCGATGTAGACGGCACGCGTAATGTGATGGCCACAGCGCTCGCCGCAGGCGTGGAGCGTGCGGTCATGATCTCTTCCACGGCGGTCTACGGGATTCCTGACCATCATCCGCTGTTAGAGGACGACAAGATGATCGGTGTCGGCCCATACGGCAAGGCCAAGATCATGGCCGAAGAGGTCTGCCTCGGCTTCCGCAAACAGGGCCTGTGCGTGCCGATCATCCGCCCCAAGTCTTTTGTCGGCCCGGAGCGTCTCGGTGTGTTCGCGCTTTTTTACGACTGGGCGTACACCGGGCACGGTTTTCCCATGATTGGCAGCGGACGGAACCGTTACCAGTTGCTCGATGTCGAAGACCTGTGTGAGGCGATCTGGCTGACGCTCACGCAGGATAAAGCCATCGTGAACGACACCTTTAACATCGGCGCAAAGGTGTTCACGACCATGCGCGAAGATTATCAGGCCGTGCTCGACGATGCGGGTCATGGCAAGAAGATCAGCGGGCTTCCGGCGACGCCGGTGATCTGGACGTTGCGTTTCTTGGAACTGCTTAAACTCTCGCCGCTTTACAAATGGGTCTATGAGACCGCGTCCGAGGACTCGTTCGTCAGTATCGAGAAGGCTGAGCGCATTCTGGGGTATACGCCCAAGTCCTCGAACAAAGACGCGTTGGTTCACAACTACCGGTGGTATGTGACGAACCTCAACAGTTTCAAAAACGCCTCGGGCGTTTCGCACCGGGTACCGTGGAAACAGGGTATCCTGCGGTTCGCGAAGATTTTCTTCTAAAACAAGACGAGGCTTCCGGGGCTACGGATGACGCACATGACCAGAATACGCGGATCTGTTTTATCGTGGCTGTGGATGGCTTGTACCGTCGTTGCCGGTGGCAGCCGGCTTACGAGCCCCGACGGGGCCGTGCAGGCGGCGGTTTCGGTGGATGCGGCAGGCCAGCTTGTTTACACGGTTGCGTTTGGCGGTGTCGCTGTGGTGACGGATTCGCCGATCGGGTTGACCCTCGATGGCGTTGACCTCGGCAAGGTCGACCGGCTGACGGCGATGAGTGTGCGCGAGGCGCATGAGCGCTATCCGGTTAGCGGGGTTCATGCGGAGGCGACCTTCGATGCGCTTCAGGCGCTCTACAGTGTGCAGCCGAAGCAGGGGCCGGCCTACGGCGTGCAGGTGACCGTGGCCAACGAGGGATTCGCTTGGAGATTCATCGTTCCAGGTAATGAGGCACGCCGGGTAACGGCGGAAACAGCCTGCTGGCGGTTGCCTCCCAACGGACGCGCGTGGTTCGCGGAACGTCTGTCTGACTGGAAGCTCAAGTCGTATGCGGGTGAGTGGATCAGCGCGCCGCTCACCAATCTCTATCAGGTTTCACCTCAAGGGCCAGTCCAGCCGATGCCGCTGGTTGTCGAACTGCCGGAGGAGCGGGGCTAT
>JBBRJN010000359.1:0-3769 GCA_038219365.1 Kiritimatiellia bacterium
CTGAGCGGAGGGCATGTTTTTGCCTTGCTCAAGGTTGCAAACGGGGCCTTGGCGCATACCGAGGCGGCTTGCGAGTTCGCCTTGTGAAAGATGGGCGCGGCGGCGGAGTTCGCGAATGCTTGCGCCTACTTTGCACGGGTCGGTGTCGGGGAGGATGCCGGTTTCTGATTTCATGAAATAATGAAATCATAAAACGTTAACCCGGTCAACTAAATTCATCATAAAATGAAAAAAGAGGATGTAGCAGTAAGACGGCTTCTCTCCAAGCCCCATTGCCGGCTAAAGCCGGTACACCAACCCAACGCACCGCGCCCAGTGCGCCCATTGGGTGTGCGGCACACGTCGTTGCCACACACTTGATCGCCACCCTTAGTCGGTTACGCATAGTCGTTTCTTTTAGTCGGCAAACACCTGTGTAGCAACGGCCCGTTGGTGTACCGATGGTCACCCTAAAAAGAACAGATGAATCGCGCTAGCAAAAACCCTTAGTCGGATACCCTTAGTCCACCTGCTTAGTCGTTGGTCTTGCGCATGCCGTTGGCGTATCGCCTTTAGGCGGCTTGGTTGCATCAATGCCTGATCCGCGTGGAAAAGGGCCAAGTCATTTCCTGATCGAGATCAGGAAGTCTGAGATTACGAGTGGGAGAAATTCTTGCCGCTGAGCCACTCGGGAGGGCGGTTACGTCAGCACGCCTTTGGGGGTGGCCTCGTTGTCGTCCCACCAGCCAGGTTTCTTGGTGACGATTTTGGCGACGTCTTTGGAGGTCATCTGGACGCCTTTTGCGGAAACGCCTTTGACCAGCACCTCGCCCGGGCTGAACATCTGCTGGTGGATGCGCTGCGCCTTGGCGGGTTTGTATTTGACATACACCAGCTCGGGCGTGCCTTCTTCGAAAAGCAGAAGCTTGCTTTTTTCCGGAGCGAGGCGGTACTCCTTGTTCTGGATCGCGCCGCCGAACGCGAAGCGCTTGATGTAGGTGAAGCCGTAGTGCGGCTCGGTGTAGACCACGGTGAACTCCTTGTCGCGGTCGAAGATCCGGCAGTAGGCGTAGTTCTTGTCAATAAAGAATTTGTCCGGCGGCGGCATCATTTTATAGTGGCCGTCGTTCCAGACCACGATGATCTTGTCGAGCGAAGAGCACTTGAAAAGCTCCTCGCCGCCGCGGATGTCGGTGCCGATGTAGCCGTTCTCCGCATCGATCTTGAGCGTGAGTTCCGTGGCCGTGAGCGCCCGCATTTCGATGAGCGCGAAAGGCTTGGCGGCGATGTGCGTGAGGCGCGGGTACTTGTCCTTGTACTTCTTGACGAGTGCCTTGAGGTAGCGGACCGCGTAGGCTCGGAGTCCCTTGATGTTCTCGGCAACCTCGGACTCCTCCTTGAGAATGTTCTCGATCTCCTCGCGGTTTTTGTTGATGTCATAGCGCGAGATGCGGCGGATCTTGATCTGGAGCAGACCCTCGACGTCCTCGAGCGTGACATCGCGCCGCAGCTTTTTGCGGAAGGGCTTGAACCCTTCGAGCACGGCCTGCTGCACGGCTTCATAGGTGACCTGCTCTTCGATGCGCTTGTAGATACGCTCCTCGATGAAGATTTGTTCCAGCGTCTTGTCGTGGAAGAGGTCGTCAAGTTCGCGTTTGCGGAGCTCAAGTTCGCGACTGAGGATATCGAGGAGCTGGTCGGTACAGGCCAAGAGGATTTCGGAAACGGTCATCTCGCGCGGGCGGTTGTGGAAAAGCACGACCGGACGGCTGGAGAGGGTGGACTCGCAGGAGGTGAAGGCAAAGAGTGCGGCGGTGGCCTGCTCCTGGGTCGCGCCAACGTTGAGCACCAGTTCGATCTCGACTTTCTCGGCGGTGAAATCATTGATCTGGCGGACCGGCACCTTCTTACGTGTGATGGCATCTTCGATGCCCGCGATGAGCGATTCGGTGGTCTGACCCCACGGCAGGGCGGTGATGACGAGCTTGCTGGGCTGGCGGTGCTCGATGGTGGCGCGGATCTTGATGCGCCCTGCGCCGTCGGCATACTCCGCGACATCCATCGACCCGCCGGTCATGAAGTCCGGCAGCACGTGGAAGGGCTTTTTCTGGATGATCGCGATCTGGGCTTCGAGCAGCTCGATGAAGTTGTGCGGCAGGATGGCCGTGGAAAGGCCCACGGCGATGCCGTCCGCGCCGAGCATCAGAAGGAGCGGCAGCTTGGAGGGCAGGAGCACCGGCTCCTTGTTCCGGCCGTCGTAGCTGGGGATGAAGGAGGTCAGCTTCGGGTTGTAAAGCTCGTTGCGGGCGAGGTCGGTGAGGCGGCACTCGATGTAACGCGTGGCGGCCGCAGGGTCGCCGGTAAAGAGGTTGCCATAATTTCCCTGGCCTTCGATGAGGTAACGCTTGTTCGTGAGGTTGACGAGCGCGTCGCCGATGGAGGCATCGCCATGCGGGTGGTACTGCATGGTGTGCCCGACCACGTTCGCGACCTTGATGAAGCGGCCGTCATCCTTTTCCCAGAGCGCGTGCATGATGCGGCGCTGGACGGGCTTGAGGCCGTCTTCGACAGTCGGGATCGCGCGGTTGCAGATCGTGTAGGACGCGAACAGAAGGGAGTTCTCGTCCATGAGATCGTGCAAGGGGCCTGAACCGCCGTGCGTGTTGGCGGCCAACTGACGCTCTGCGGCGGAGAGGTTTAGCCCTCCTTGCGGCTGCTGCGGAACCGGAGCGTCGGCATCGTCGGAACCCGGGGTCGGCGTCGTGCCGCCCCGTGCGCCTTCGAAGAGCGGCAAGTTGTCGAAGGCGAAACTTGGCGGCTCATTGGCGGGCTCCGGCTGGTTGCCCTTCGGGGGCTTTTCGGAAGACTTGCTCACGATAACGATTCCTCGGTGATCACCAGATTGTCCATGATGTATTCGCGCCGCTGCTGGGTATTGCGGCCCATGTAGAATTCGATGGTGTCGGTCAGCGCGTGGTCGCTGGTGCAGTCCACGGGGGTCAGCCGCATGCTCTTGCCGATGAAGCCGCCGAACTCGCCGGGCGAGATTTCTCCGAGGCCTTTGAAGCGGGTGATCTCGGGATTCTTGCCGCACTTCTCAATGGCCTTGACACGCTCCTCGTCGCTGTAGCAGTAGAAGGTGTCTTTCTTGTTACGCACGCGGAAGAGGGGGGTCTCAAGAATATAGAGGTGGCCCTCCTTGATGACGCGGTCGAAGAAACGCAGGAAGACGGTGATCATCAGGTTGCGGATGTGGAGGCCGTCCACATCCGCATCGGTGGCGAGGATGACTTTTTGGTAGCGGAGGTTGTCGACGGTCTCCTCGATGTCGAGGGACTGCATGAGGTTGTAGATCTCGACGTTCTTGTAAAGCGCGTCTCGCTTGAGGTCACAGACGTTGAGCGGCTTACCCTTGAGGGTGAAAATGGCCTGCGTGGTGACGTCGCGGCAGCTCACGATCGAGCCGCCGGCGGACTGGCCCTCGACAATAAAGACCATGGTATCGAGGCCCGTGCCCTTCTGCTTGTGCAGGTGGTGCTTGCAGTCCTTGAGCTGGGGCACGCGCACAGAAACGGCGCGGGAACGTGCGCGCGAGAGCTTCTTGACGGCATTGAGTTCGGCCCGCAGCTTGCCGGTCTCCTCGATCTTGCCGATGAGCTTGGCCGCCTCGGCCGGCTCGCGGTGGAGCATCTCTTCGATGACGCGCTTGATCTCCGCGACGAGGTCGGAACGGATCTCCTGGTTACCGAGCTTGTTCTTGGTCTGCGATTCGAAGAGCGGGTCTTTGAGG
>JBBRJN010000360.1:0-3769 GCA_038219365.1 Kiritimatiellia bacterium
GCACCAGAATGCCCTGCACGCCCTTGAGTTTGGCCTCGGCGCCCTCCTGCTCGATTTCTTCCTACTCCATCATGCGGATGTTGAGCTTCACGCCCGAAGCGATCGCGCCGTGCGTGAGCGCCTCGTAAACACTCTTGTACGAGTCGCGCAGGCTGATGTATTTGCCGACCACCGCGATTTCCACCTCTCCGTTGGGCGGACGGATCAGTCGGTCGAGCATCTTGTTCCACTCGGTCATGTCTAAAACATGGACGGGCAACTCCAGCATTTTCAGGATCTTCTCGTCCACCTGCTGCTTGGAAAGATCGATCGGAACCTCATAGATCGAGTTCTCCACGTCACACTCCTCAATGACATGCTCGGGGCGTACGCCGCAGAAAAGCGCCAGTTTGGCGCGGTGCTCCTCCGCAAACGGACGCTCGCACCTGCAAATCAGCAGTTCCGGCACGATGCCGATTGACCGCAAGATGCCGACTGACTGCTGCGACGGCTTGGTCTTCATCTCGCCCGCCGCTCGGATGTAGGGCACCAGCGTCAGGTGGATGAACAGGCTGTTACCCGGCCCCAGTTCATGGTGGTACTGGCGGATGGCCTCCAAATACGGCTGCGACTCGATATCGCCGGCCGTGCCGCCGATCTCGGTGATGGCGATGTCCGTCTGGTCGTCCTCTACCTCGCGGATGGCCCGTTTGATCTCGTCCGTGACATGCGGAATCACCTGCACGGTCTTACCCAGATAACCGCCTGCTCGCTCGCGCGCGATCACATTGCTGTAGATACGCCCGGTTGTATAATTGCTGTGCTGGTCACAGGCGATCCCCGTGAAGCGCTCGTAATGACCCAGGTCAAGATCCGTCTCGCGACCGTCTTCGGTCACATAGACCTCGCCATGCTGATAGGGCGACATGGTGCCCGGATCGACATTCAGATATGGATCCAATTTCTGCATGCGGATACGGTATCCGCGCCGTTTCAACAGCAACCCGATCGACGCTGCCGTAAGCCCCTTACCAAGCGATGAGACCACGCCACCGGTCACAAAGATATGCTTGCAACTCATACGTACTCCTGTACACGGGCACGGCAGGCCGTGCCCCCCGCTTTTTACCGTTTTATCGCCGTCAAATCCACGCCCGCCCTTTTAGGCAGGCTGCTCAAACCCATCAGCCACGTGTCCACGGCCACCGCACATTCGCGGCCCTCGGAAATCGCCCAAACAACCAGCGACTGCCCGCGCCGCGAATCACCTGCCGCGAACACCCCTGGGACATTGGTCTGATAGTCGCTGCCGGTCTTGATGTTACTACGCTCGTCAACCGCCACGCCCAAGCGTGTGAGCACGCCGTCCGTTTCAGGCCCCAAAAATCCCAAGGCAAGAAAAACGAGATCCGCGTGCCACTCCTGCCGCGTGTTCGGGTTCTCCCGCAACTGTGGCCGCTCACCTTTTTTCGTCGGGGTAGTCCACTCGACGTTGACCGTGGTCAGCGCCCGAACATGGCCGTTGTACCCTTTGAACTCTTTGGTGAGAATGCTCCAGAAGCGGTCGCCGCCCTCTTTGTGAGAAGAGCTTGTTCGCAGCTTCATCGGCCAGAAAGGCCACGGCTGCTCTTCGGTGCGTGCCTCCGGCGGCATGGGCATCAACTCGAAGCTGTGGACCGCAGCCGCGCCTTGGCGCAAGGCCGTGCCCACACAGTCGCTGCCCGTGTCACCCCCGCCAATCACGATCACACTCTTGTCCTTGGCGTTGATCTTGCCCCACTCCTGCGTGCCATCGGCCTTCGAGCCCAACAAGCGGTTCTGCTGCGTCAGGTATTCCAATGCAAAATGGATGCCGCTTAGCTCCCGGCCAGGGATGGGCAGGTCGCGCGGACGCCCCGAGCCGGTTGTCAGCACCACCGCATCAAACTCCTTCAGGGTCTCGGCCGACGGGTCGGTGTCGGTGACAAAACGCACTCCTTCGGCCGCCATAACCTCTAGGCGGCGGTCGATGACCCACTTCTCCAATTTGAAATCGGGGATGCCGTACCGCAACAGTCCGCCAGGCTTTTCGTTCTTTTCAAAAACCATCACCTCGTGTCCCGCGCGATTGAGCTGCTGCGCCGCCGCCAGACCGGCTGGGCCGGAGCCGACCACCGCCACGCTCTTGCCCGTACGCTTCGCAGGCAGCACCGGCTTAACGAACCCGTGCGAGAAGGCATATTCGATGATCGTCTTTTCGACCAGTTCAATCGCCGTCGGGTCTTCGTGAATGCCCAACACACACGATTCTTCGCACGGTGCCGGACAGAGCCGGCCCGTGAACTCGGGAAAGTTGTTGGTCCCTGACAGTCGTTCCCAGGCCTTTTGCCACTGGCCCCGGTAGACCAAATCGTTCCACTCAGGACACAGATTACCCAGAGGACACCCGCTGTGGCAAAACGGAACGCCGCAGTCCATGCAACGAGCCGCCTGATGCATGATCGTCTGCTCATCCACCGGCTGGTACACTTCTTTGAAATCGTGCAGACGTTCCGCCACCGGGCGCTGCTCTGCGGTCTCCCGCTGATACTCCATAAAGCCTGTTATCTTACCCATAAAATTTCCTTCTTGACGGAAGCATGGCCCGCCCACCATGAGGGCGAACACATGGGTTCGCCCCTACTCGGTCACCGAACCCATCTCTTCGCGCTGCAGGCGGGCCAAGGCACGCTTGTAGTCGCGCGGCATCACTTTGACGAACTTCGTGCGCAACTGATGCCACTGGTCGATCATGCGTTTAGCCACCGGGCTTCCCGTGTAGGTAAAGTGCCGGGTGATCATGCTCAACACCTCTTCGATTTCGACATGGTCATACAGCTCTTCGAGGTCCACCAGTTCGCGGTTACAACGCTTGGCGACGAAAAGGCCGCTCTCGTCAAACACGTAGGCGATACCGCCGCTCATCCCAGCCGCGAAATTGCGGCCCGTTGGCCCCAACACAACCACGCGTCCACCGGTCATATACTCGCAACCGTGGTCACCCACCCCTTCGACCACCGCCGTCACGCCGCTGTTGCGCACGCAGAACCGCTCTCCCGCGAGACCGCGGATATACGCCTCTCCCTGCGTCGCCCCGTACAGCGCCACGTTGCCCGCGATGATGTTCTCCTCGGCCACGTAGGACGCGTTAGACGGTGGATAGAGAATCAGCTTGCCGCCCGACAGCCCCTTGCCGAAGTAATCGTTCGCATCGCCTTGCACCTCGAGCGTCAGCCCGCGGGCGCCAAACGCGCCGAAGCTCTGGCCGCAGGTCCCTTTGCAGGTGATGTGGACCGTGTCCTCGGGAAGTCCCGTTGCGCCGTATTTCTTGGAAATGACACTGCTCAGCATCGTGCCGATCGTCCGGTTGACATTGCGGATAGCAACCGCCAACTTCACCGGCTGACCGCCCTCGAGCGCCGGTTCGGCCAGCTTGATGAGCGTCCGGTCCAGCGTATCGCTGATGCCGTGATCCTGCTTCTCCGTGCACCGGCGCTCCGACGGCTCAGACGGGACAGTGCGCAAAATCGAAGAGTAGTCCAGTCCTTTGGCCTTCCAGTGCGTCAGCGCGTCCTTCATTTCAAGCAGATCCGTGCGCCCGACCATCTCGTCAACGGTCCGGAAGCCCATCCATTTAAGGTGTTGCTGAAATCGACGGCGGTGATGGTCGTGGAAGCGTTCATTTGAATTCTCCGTTGGTGAACTTTGGCGCGCCCTGTGCGATACGAACGCACAAAAGAAAGTGGACGCGAGAAAACAAATGTAATCACGG
>JBBRJN010000361.1:0-3721 GCA_038219365.1 Kiritimatiellia bacterium
GGCCAAGCTTAAAGCCGAAGGGGAATATGAGGTTTACCGTACGCGGCAGGACATGGAATACATTTCGGATTTTGACCGCGAGATCAAACGTATCGAGGGACGGAAGCTATGAAATTCATCCACACGGCAGATTGGCAGATCGGGAAACCGTTCGCGGGCATCGCGGACGCTCACAAACGGTCGCTGGTGCAGCAGGAGCGGATCAAGACGATCAAGCGTATCGGCCGCGTTGCGCAGGAGGCCGGCGCGGCGTTTGTGCTGACGTCGTGACAATGGGTCGAAGCCACCTCAGCGATAGGTTTGAGAGGTTATCTGTTTTTCGGTTTTTCGGGGTCTATGTCGGGGTCTATTGACTTCTTATGACCATACGTTTAAAGTATCTGTAAACCATACGGTAAAAGGAAATTTATTATGGACACGCTGATTGCCATGCAGGATATACGTTCAGGACTGGCTGCGATAGCTAATCGGGTCGCTTCGGGTGAGTCGTTCATTGTTGTGCGCAACTCTCGGCCGGCCTTTCGGATTATGCCGCTTGATCAGCCCGCTTCAGCCCCCGGCGTGAACAGGAAGTTGCGCGAAGTTCGCGAACAGTTGGCTGATTATCCCGTACGCAAAGACGAGCTTTCGCCGCATGATCTGGACGCCATCATCTGTGACGTACGAAAACGCCGGAAGACCAAAACATGAGACTTGTCTGCGATACGAATGTTCTCGTTTCGGCGCTAATCTGGCGTGGGAAGCCGGGACGCGTTCTGGATCGCGTCGAGTCTGGAGCCGATCGACTTTGTGTCAGCCGCATGTTGTTGTCTGAACTTGCAGAGGTGCTTGATTACCCGCGAATCGCCCGTGTCCTCGAACAAAGGCGGCTTTCACCCCGTGACATATTGGAGGCGGTTGTTTCGGTGTCCGAGTGTGTGACACCTACGCCTCTGACAGCGAGACTTGTGCCCGATGATTCTGACGATGATCATGTGCTCGCCTGCGCGATGGCCGCACAAGCGGATGTAATCGTTACAGGCGATGGTCATCTGCTCAAACTTGGCCAGTGGGAGAGTATCCGCATTCTCACTCCCACGGCCTATCTGGGTGAATTTGATCAGCGCTGACTGCCAAATTTTCAGCAGAAGCCGCTTTGGACAAGCGCACTGACGGAAGCTTCAGTTATTTCCAGAACCGCGAGGTCAAACGTATCGAGGGACGGAACCATGAAATTCATCCACACGGCAGACTGGCAGATCGGAAAGCCGTTCGCGGGCATCGCGGACGCTCACAAACGGTCGCTGGTGCAGCAGGAGCGGATTGAGGCGATTAAGCGCATCGGCCGCGTCGCGCAGGAGGCCGGCGCGGCGTTTGTGCTGATCGCGGGCGACCTCTTTGATTCGCCGAGTGCGGACATGCCGACCGTGTCGGCAGCGTGCAGCGCCATCGGGCAGATGGGGATGCCGGTGCTCGCGATTCCGGGCAACCACGACCACGCCGGGCCGGGGAGCGTGTGGGAACAGGCGTTCTTCCAGCGCGAGCGCGATGCCCTTGCTCCGAATCTTCGCGTGCTGTTGGAAGCCGCGCCGGTTGAACTGGACTCTGCGGTGATACTGCCTTGTCCACTGTTGCGCCGCGCAGTCATGGCCGACCCCACGGATTGGCTGCGTGCGGCTGAGGCGGTTGCGGGTCTTTCGTCGGATAAGCCGCGCATCGTGCTGGCCCATGGCAGCACGCAGACGTTTTCCGGTCAATGGGCGGATGATGAGGAGAGCGGCATGGCAGCCAATCTGCTGGATCTCTCACGTTTGCCCGGTGCTGAGATCGACTATATCGCGCTCGGCGATTGGCACGGGACCAAACAGATCGACGCGAAGGCGTGGTATGCCGGCACGCCGGAGCTGGACCGTTTCCCGAAAGGCGGGGAGCATGACCCTGGCAACGTGTTGATCGTAGAGGCTTCGCGTGGCGCGGTGCCGCAGGTGACGCGACTCGTGACGGCGCGGCTGAAATGGAATGATCTGGTCTTCGATCTGGCCGGAGACGAGTCGCTGAACACGTTGCAGGAGCGTTTGACCGACCTTCTGGGATTACGGGCGAACGAGGATTTGCTCCGTTTGACACTGACCGGGGCAATCGGCATCGAGGCGGCGAACCGGTTGGAGCAGATCATCGAATCGTTGGTTGCCCGTCTGCTTCGGGTGAAACTGACGAACCGCACGCTGATCGCGCCGACGGAGGCTGAGATACAGGCCCTTACCGTGCGAAGCGGCGACCCCCTGATTGCCAGGGTGGCCCGCAAGTTGGTCGAACAGGCGGTGGGGGAGACTGAAGAAGCGCAGGTCGCCCGGACAGCTTTGCGTGAACTGCATGCCGCTTGTACACAGGAGGCGCGGACATGAAACTGATTTCGGCCACAGTGCGGAATTACCGGCTTCACCGGGACGTTACGGTTACCTTTGATCCGTCGCGAACCCTGATCGGCGGGGCGAATGAAACGGGCAAGAGCACGCTGATTGAAGCCGTCCACCGCGGGTTGTTCCTGAAGGCGACCGTGACGGGTGAAGCGCAGAAGAGCATGGTGTCTACACTCCACACCGGGCACCCCGAGGTCGAAATCCGGTTTGCGGCCCAAGGCGCAGAGTATCTTCTCAAGAAACGGTTCAGCGGCGCGAACGGCACGACGCAACTGACGCAGTCGGGAGGCGCGACCTGGCACGGAGAGGATGCCGATGCGCGGCTGAATGCCCTGCTCGGCGTGTCGGACGTGGGCGGGGGGCGTGGCATTCTGGACCGCGTTGCCGGCCAGTGGGCGCATCTGTGGGTGTGGCAGGGCAAGAGCGGGGACGATCCGGCCGCGTCGACGGCCGGGCAGCAGTCGGAACTGCTTCAGCAGCTCCAACAGAACGGCGGTGCGGTCGCCATGCAGTCCGAATTCGACGCTCGGGTGGCGGCTCGCTTTACGGAAGCCAAAGAGCGAATCTATGTCCGCTCCGGCGGCAGCGTGAAGAAAGGCTCTGATCTGGATCGGGCACAGACGGAAGCCACCCAGGCCCGTGCGGAACTCGATGTTGCCTCGGAAAGGCTGAATCGGCTGGGGCAGTCGATTCGGGACTATGAGGAGGCTACAACGACTGTTCAGCGTGCGAAGGGCGACCTTGAGCGCTTGGATGGGGAAAGGGCAGGGGTGGATGAGACGTTGGCTCAGGCTGACGAACTTCGCCGGGCCGGTGAGCGGCTGGAGACCGAAGCCAAGGGGGCGGCCGACACGCTGGCCTCATTGGAATCGGTTGAAGACAGCATCCGAGGGCTAAGGAAGTCTGTCGGCCAGTTGCAAGCGTCCCTGGCGCCCAAGCAAGCTGAAGAGCAACGCCTTGTTCAAGGGCTTGGAACCAGTCGCGAACGGGTCGCAGGGGCCGATGGCAAGTATGACGAGGCCCTGACGAACACCCGTTTTGCTCGGTTAAGGAAGGAACTTGCCGGTGCATGGGTGGGGTGGTTCGAGAAACAGGCACTCGAAGGGGAGCTGCGAAAGCGGTTGGAGCGCGTTCAGGTGCTCGAAGCGAAAATCGCCGGCTATCGGGCGGAGTTGTCACAGCTTGTCGCCATCGACCGTAAGGCCTTCGCCGCCTTGCAGGTGTTGGAAAGCAAGGGGGCGCAGGCCCACGCGGCGCTGAACGCGATGGCTGCGGAGGTTGAACTTGTTGCGGCTCAAGATCCCGTGCGGGTCGGCAGCGCT
>JBBRJN010000362.1:0-3702 GCA_038219365.1 Kiritimatiellia bacterium
CCAATTACTTTACATAACATATATTATGCGACGTTACTTGTGGCGCGTAAAACGGGCGAGAACCACCGCTTGAACCGCGTACTGAATTAACCGAAATGGCGCTTATCACGCGCACACAGAAGAGAAGGCGTCAGAGTTTCACTTGACGCTGCTCTGCAGCCGAATCATAAATGGCTCTGACCAGAGCCACGGATCGGCGTGCTGACTCGCCGTCAATGCGGAAGGCCTCGCCCGTTTTGAGGGCCTCCAGAAAATCGCTGAAACACGCCGCGTGTAACGCAGGCGTCATGGCCGCCGGGTCTCGAACGCCATGAGTCGTGTGTCCGCAACCAAAACGCCGCAAGACCTCCTCATCCTCTGGGCGCTTCTCCCGGAACTCAAAAATCGACAGCCCGTCTTCCACAAAGATCACTGTTCCGTGCGTACCCGTGATTTCAAGCCGCTTCGGCTGACCCGGCCAGGAGGATGTGTTGCCGTAGATGACCCCTACCGCGCCGCCCTCGAACCGCAATGCCGCCGATGCCGCATCCTCTGTTTCGATACCCGGGTGTCCGATTGAAGAGGTGAAAGCCGCGACTGACTCGACGGGAGGTAAAAGGTCGCACAAAAGATCAATCATGTGAATGGCTTGATTCATCAGTGCTCCGCCGCCATCAAGTTGCCGCGTACCGTGCCAAGATGAGTGGGTATAATACTCATCGTTGCGCCACCAAGGCACATACACGCCTGCATAGGTGAGCGTGCCGAAACGTCCCTCACGCAGCGCGTCCCGAATCGGCTGCAAAGCCGGTGTATACCGGATCTGAAAAGTGCATCCCAACTGTGTGCCGGCTTCACGATGCGCGTTGATCATGGCGTCAACGCGCTCCAGTGTCACCTCTAAGGGCTTCTCGCACAACACGTGTTTACCCGCCCGTGCCGCGGCCACAGCAGCCTCCATGTGTGCGCCGGAAGGTGTCGCGATGACCAGCACATCCACCGCTGGATGCGCAAGCATCGCATCAAGCGTAGCAAATGCCTCGCACCCAAACGCTTCGGCGAAAGCCGCTGCACGCGACACCTCGCGGCTGCAAACAGCGACCAGACGCGCTTCCGGCAGGGAGAGAATCGCACGCGCGTGAAATTTCGCGATCATCCCCGTCCCCAAAATCGCAAAGCCAAAACTTTTTTTAGACATGACCTCACTCCCCTATTCGATACGCGGTAGTTTACGCAAACCGGAGGTAAACCGGCAAGTCGCAATGCACATGAAATACAAAAAGAAAACACCGGTGAGAGAATGTACACTTCCACCGGAACCGCAATTCTGCTAATTTATTTGACCGATCCCAAAGCAAGTGACATGTCGCATCTGAACTGACAGAGTGAATTTACAAATCATAGAAAAGCATGGATTCAAATTGGTTGAACGTCTCGACGAGACCAGCCGAAACGTCGTTTGGAAAGCGGTCCAAAACAACCTTGACCGCACGGTGATCTTGCGGATACTGAAGGATGAAGCCTCCGCCAACCCTTCTGAGGTGGACCACTTCCTGACGATCGCCCGCCGGTTCGCCCGCATCAAAAGTGACTCTATCGCAGCTGTTTTTGATATTATCAGCGAAGGCTCTCTTCATTACGTGATCATGGAGCACGTCGACGGCCCAACCTTGGAGGCGCTGGTTTCCGAGCGGGGTCCGCTGCCTAGCGAGCAAATTCTCCGCATCGCAGCGTCCCTTATCACGAGTCTCGATCAGATGTGGAGTACGGCGCACATTGTCCACCGCAACCTCAAAAGCTCGACGATTCGCATGGATGCGCGCGGCGTGGCTAAAATCACCGATTTCAGTCTCGCGATTGTTGCTGGACCAGGAGTAGACGCCACCGCCATGGATGGCGGCCATATTGTCGGAACGCCCTGCTTCCTCTCCCCCGAGCAATCGCGTGGCTCCCACATGCTCAACACCCAGTCTGACATGTATGCTTTAGGCTCTGTGCTCTATCACTTGGCAACGGGCAAAGTTCCCTTCGAAGACCTTGATGTTTTCGCCATCCTTACGGCGCATGTCAAACACCAAATCCCCCCACCCCACCGCCTCAACCGCGGGGTTCCTGTCGAACTTTCATGGTTCATTCATCGTCTCATGATGAAAAACCCCAGTAATCGCTACCCTGACTGGGACACGGTCTTACAGGATATCCGCAGCATGCTCGCAGGGTCCCCCCCCTCTTGCGTGCGCCCTGATGAAGAGTTCCTGAGTACCATTGCCGCAGAATTCGATGAGGTGCGCGCGGACGCTGACGCCAACGCACCCCGCATCCGTTTAAAGCGTAAAGAAAAGAAGAGCACGGACGCAGCCTCCCGGTCGACACCTGTTACGGACGCGCACCTGAAACACATCCGGCGTGAAAATTTGGCTCGTGAGCTGTCCTGCTGGGGCGTTCTTACCTGCTGGCTCCTGCTGGTTTTTTGGTTCCGCGCCTTTGTGCAGTCCGATCCTGCTCTCGCGAAAAATACGCCTTTGCGCATGCAGTTGAATGATGCTGTCACCCAGATTCTTGAATCCCTTGATGAGCCTGCCAAAAGGGTGCCTGGTGCGGAGGACGCAATCGATCCCGCACGAGAGGAAAAACAGCCAAGTGCCACTGCCTCGACTTCTGAAAAGTCAATCCAGGGCGACGCACCCCCTTCCGGCGTGTCGGCACAAGCCGACAATCCTCCTGTCGCGGTCGACCAGCCGCCGGCAGCGACGGACCCCTCGCTCGCTGAAGGAATTCCCTCCGAGTTGCGTCACGCACTCGCTCAGGCCTTCGCGAGCGCCGACCTCGCGGGCGCACGTCAACTTGTGAAGTCCAGCAGCCAGAGCTTTAAGGAAAAAGAAACGCTCCAAAACCTGCTTGACCAGATGCAATCACCGGAGTCGCTGGTCGCTGATTTTCTTAAAACACAGATCGGTAAGCCGCTGATACTCGAGCGCAATGGCAAGCAGCGCACCGTGATCCCGCGCACTGTGGCGGGCGGCACCGTCCAGGTCGAAACCAATGGGCGCGGGGCGGAGTTTGCGATCGACAAACTGACCGCTGATGAAAAATTGAACTGGATGGATAAGCCGAAAGACGCCGCGCAAACTGCGGCTTACTGCCTAACGATCATGCGCTCTTCGCGGCGTGCGGAAATCCATGCGCGGGCCGCAGGGTGTCCCCTGCTGGCCCCGGTTTTGATTGAAGCCGCAAGCTTGGTTCCAGCGGCTACGCCTCCCGCTGAATGACCGCCGAAGCTTTCAGCTCATCGTACTTCGCGTGCACCGCATCTTGGCAAGCTTGCTCAAAAAGGGCCTTTTCAAGATGATCCTTGGCTTCAGCGAAAGCCACCTTTTGAGGGGCCTCCCTCGCCAGCAGCCGGAAAAGGTGCAGGCTCCGCCCCTCCAGTTCAAGCACGTCGCTCACGTCGCCCTGCTTCAATGCGAAAAGCGGCGCTTCGACCTCAGCCGGAAGATCACCCAGAGACACCGGCTCAAAAAGTCCTTGATCGCGCTGGAACGAGTCGGAGTTGGCTTCAACAGCCTCGACCCAGTTGATCTTGAAGTGCTCGACATCTGCCTTGAGGCGCAACAACTCAAGAAAGGACTGCGCTTTGTTGCCTGGATCAACGAAGCGGCAGATATGTGACAGCCGCAACATCTCGGGCATCATGAACATCTCAGGGTGGCCGTCATAATAAGC
>JBBRJN010000363.1:0-3698 GCA_038219365.1 Kiritimatiellia bacterium
GGCTCTGCGACACAGACGTTCAAATATCAATTTTAGTTTCAAAGGGGGAACTATGGCCGATCGCCATTCAGAAAAAGTGGATGCCGTTTCCAGCTGTCTTCAAAACGGACGAACGCCCGTTCAAATCCTGTTTTCAATCGCGTTCGTAGCCTTGGCGGACTGGCTGTTTTACCGTCATCCGGTCGGCTGGACACTGGGCGCTTATGGGGCACTGGCGGGAGTGGGGGTCATCTTGCTCGGTGGCACATCGTTCAGAGGACGTCCCTCCGCTCTGCTCGGCGCATGCTATTTCAGCCTGTGCCTGCGTGCCGTGATCGAGCCCGAACCGATGGTCATTTTCCTGGGGCTGTCCGCCTGGGTCTCGCTGACCCTGACGCTGCGCGAGGGCTGGACTTGGAGTCTGGCCCGCTGGTGTTCCCGATGGGGCCAGTTCCTGTTTGGCCTGCTGAAGTCGTATGCGCTGGCCGCAGGGTTCGTGCTGGCCCTGCCGTTGGCCCCAGCATACGCCATTTTGCGCGTGAAACGCTTGCGGGCCTGGCTGATTCCGCTGGGGTTGGGGCTGGTGTTTGTCGGGCTTTTTGCGCTCGCGAATCCCGTGATCTCGCTCGCGTTCTCGACCGTATGGAACGCTTTCCTGCGTCTTTGCGCGTACGTGCCGTCGTTCGCTTCGGTTTTGCGGCTGCTCTTTTGGCTGACCGTCGGAGCTCTGCTTTGGACGCTGCTCCGGCACCGCACCCGCGAAAGCGTTGTGCCCCCTGTTGCGGCCGCAGGGCGCCTCCCGCCCGTATGTGGCCGCCTCCTTACGCCGGAGGTCATCCGCAATGCTCTGATCGTGTTCAACACGCTTTTCGCAGTCCAGACCGGGCTCGACCTCTGGTATCTGTGGGGCGGCGGCACCTTGCCGCAGGGGCTGACGTACGCCGGGTACGCGCAACGCGGCGCCTATCCGTTGATTGCCACCGCCCTGCTGGCCGCGGGCTTTGTGCTGACGACCTTCCGCGAAGGCTCGTCCACGCCCGAACTGCGTGCCGCGCGCCGCCTCGTGTACGCGTGGCTCTTTCAGAACATTTTCTTGGTCGTTTCAGCAGCCTGGCGGCTTTGGCTTTATGTCACAATCTTTTCTCTGACCCGCCTGCGTGTGGCCGCCGGAGTCTGGATGATTCTCGTGGCCTGCGGGCTGATCTGGATCATCGTGCGGATTTTTACCGGCCGCTCGAATAGCTGGCTGATCAAGGCTAACGTCTTGACAACCCTGACTGTGCTTGTGTGCTATTGTTGGAGTCCCTCCAGAATGGTCATCGCGGACTTCAATGTCAACCACTGCCGGGAGGTAGGAATGCCGACCGCGAACCGGGTTGATCTGAAGTACCTGGAAAGCCTCGGATTCGACGCGCTGCCCGCGCTGGTCAGGCTGGAGCGTCAGGTGCATGACCGACCTGTGCTTGCCAAGTCTGTCCGTCCGGCCATCGATAGGCTGTCGAAGCGATTGAATGATCGCCTGAGCGATTGGCGCGGCATGACTCTCAAACGCCGGTATCTTCGCAATTATCTCAAACATGACTATCACACTGAGCTGAGTCAAACGGGAAAATGAATCATGCCCTTTTTTCGTTTTCTAGAATTTGACATAATAAATGCCATTTGGTATTTTGAATGGCATGAAAAGTACGTTGACGATTGACAAGGCGGGTCGGATGGTGCTGCCGCAAAAGGTGCGCAAGCAGTTCGGGCTCCGATCCGGGTCGGCGCTTGAGTTGAAAGTGAGCGCAAACGCGATCACCCTTTACCCCGCCGACACGGCTGCGGCCTTGACCATAGAGAACGGCCTGTATGTCCATGAGGGCAAGCCGGAAGATTCGCTGTTGGATGAAGTTGAGCGGACACGTGACGACCGTGACCGCGCCGTGTGGGGAGGTTCACGGTGAGCATTTTTTGTGACACCTCGGTGCTGGTGGCGGGGTGCGTCCGGCTTCATCCGCATTTCAGCCGTGCGCGGCCAATTTTGGAGGCGGCCTTCGCGAAGAAAGGCGAGTTTCTGATCTCCTCGCACAGTCTGGCGGAAATCTATTCTGTCCTGACTAACTTGCCGCTACAGCCCAAGATCATGCCCACAGAGGCCAAACTCATCATCGAAACGAATATTCTGCCCTGTTTCCGGCGTGTTTCCGTCACCGCCAAAATGTACGAAAAGGCGATTCTCTTGTGCGCTGAACAGGGGCGGGTGGGTGGCATCGTATATGACGCCTTGCTTCTGGAGTGTGCCCGGTCTGCCGCGGCCGACCGGATCTACACGTTCAACACGCGAGACTTTCAGCGTCTGGCACCTGATCTTGCCTCCCGGATTTCCGCGCCGTGATAGGCGCGAAAACCGCCAAGACGGCTGTTTTTTCAGCGCAACCGGCGTTCGACGTTCGGCGAAACGGGTTTCATTCTGAAGCAATAATGTGGTATAACAATCCTATGAAGATGTTGACCTTCTTTCTTTTATTTGCCGTCACGGCGCACGCTCAATTCACGGTTGAGGAGATGCTCAAGCCCTACGTCTACACAAACGAGATGGGGGAGGTGTTTGCGTATCGAATGAGTGCGCCGCAGTTTCCCGTGGCCGGTAAGACTTACCCTCTGATCCTGTTCCTGCATGGTTCGGGAGAGTGCGGCACCGACAATCTGCGGCATATTCATGTGGGCTTGCCCGCACTCATGGACACCCTGCTCAAACGCCCCGAGCCTGTGATTGTGGTGGCTCCGCAGTGCCAGAACGGCAACGGGTGGGTAAAAGGTCTGGCGCGTGACGCGAACTATGCGATGCCGAAGGAGCCTGCGGCCTCACTTGCGGTTGCGTTAGAGATTTGTCGCCATGTGGCGACGACGAGACAGGCCGATACCAATCGCCTTTATATCACGGGGCTGTCGTTGGGCGGTTTCGGAACGTGGGATGCGATCCAGCGTGAACCCGCGATGTTCGCGGCAGCGCTGCCGATCTGTGGCGGCGGCGACATCCGAAGGGTCCAAGCGCTCAAGAAAATGCCGATCTGGGTTGTCCATGGCGCGGCTGACAAAAACGTGTCGGTTGAGTGCTCGCGGCGGATGGTTGAGTCGCTGAAACTTGCGGGCAACCGGAAGGTTCAGTATACGGAGGTTGAAGGGGCTGAGCACAACGTGTGGGATCGCACGTATGCGAGCCCGGAAGTGATCGACTGGTTGCTCCTACAGAGCCGTGCAAAAAAGAAGTGGTGGCGGTTTTGGTGAGTGTGTGGACTGACCTTATGGCTTCGTCGTCGACGGGGTTTTAGGGTGTTATGAGTGATTGCGATCCGGCCCCTCCGGTATGTCCGTGACCGAAACGAAGGAGACTTAAATGCGAACGATATTCTGGCTGCTGACGATGTTTATTGCTTGGGGCGTTCAGGCATCGACGAACGTGTTCGAGATGCCGATGATTTTTCAAAAACATGTACAGTTGCAGCAACAACTTGTCCAGGCGGTGCGCTCGGGTAAGACCGAGGAGATGGAAACGGTCTGCCGTGCGGGCGTGGCGCTGATGCCGGACGATCCGACGTGGCAGTACAATCTGGCCTGCGCACTGGCCTACCGGGCAACAAAGGAAGAGGCGCTTAGCGCACTTGACCGTGCGATCGAACTGGGCTTTCGGAATGCCGCAGCCATCTCGGCGGATAACGACCTCAAGCAGATGCAGG
>JBBRJN010000364.1:0-3694 GCA_038219365.1 Kiritimatiellia bacterium
GTGTCGTTTGATGTCGAACTCGGCTATCCGGCCAAAAGCCAGATCGCCGGCTTGCGCAAAAGCCTGATTGCTGCGGTCAAGACGGTGCAGGGCGTGGCCTTGACCCCTTGAACCCCCGAACCTTGAACTCTCCCCTATGAACCCCTCCTTCCAAGAAACCGTTTTCGACATCTGCAAAAAAGATCCGCGTTACCACCCCGACGCCTACTTCTTCCTCGTTGAAGCCCTCGACGTCACGGTCAAAGACATCCGCAAAAACCAGCCCGATCACGGACGGCACGTCAGCGGCAAAGAGCTGCTCGGCGGCATTAAGGAGTATGCGCTTGAGGAGTTCGGGCCGCTGACCCATACGGTTTTCGACGAATGGGGCATTCACACCACGCTGGATTTTGGCGAGATCGTCTTCAATCTTGTCGAAGCCGGACGGCTCGGAAAAACCGAAACCGACAGCCGCGACGATTTCAAGAACGCCTATGATTTTGACGAGGCTTTTCGGCTGCCGTTTGAGCCGCAGTCCAACAACCCGCCGCCTTCGCTCCCTGTCAGCGTCTCGCGCCGCCGCAAGCGTAAATGACGCGTTGCGGAATCGGATTGCATTCCCGCCTCAAAAACGGGAAACTAGGAAGCGTATGGAACAGATTCCGACCCTTAAATATTTGAAAGCCAAGTTCGTCTGGCGGGACGTCGCCGACGCTGCCCGAACCACGATCCGCATGGAGGAAGGCACGAAAGAGCCCGGCAGCGCATGGAAGCGGCGCATCCTGCTCTCGGAGCACTCGCCCATCCGCCAGATGACCGTGAAGTGGAAGTGGGTCAATCTGAAATACTGGGTCAGCGTCCATTTCGTGCGACACAAGATCGGCATCGAACACTTTGTCAGCACCCAGCGCACCGACCGCACCGGCGTGAACCGTGATGAGACCCCGCAATCCGCCCCGGTGGATCACGAGTGCTTCGCGAATGCGCAGTCGCTGATCTTCATTTCGCGGAAACGCCTCTGCCGCCAGGCCTCGCCAGAGACCACCGCCGCATGGAAGCTGGTGTTGGCCGAGGTCGGCACCTGCGAGCCTGAGCTCTACAGCGTATGCGTGCCCGAGTGCGTTTACCGCGGCTTCTGCCCGGAGTTTAAAACGTGCGGCTACGCGGACACGGAAGCTTTCAGGCAAGCGCTGGTCGCCTACCGCAATGGCGACCAAGGGTAGCGCCCAAGGGTAGCGTGGGCTCTCCGAGCACGCCTCCTCACCTGCGGTGAACCAGCCGCCAAAACCAGAACCGCAGCCGGACCCAAAAGCCCGGACGCGACCCGCCCGGACGGACTCCGGACCGCATGTACTCTCGATCAGAAAGCGCCATAATGAGCCCTTATCCTAACACACCCCGCCCCTCCCCGAAACCGCAAAAAGAAGAGCCGGGCGAGCGCCTGCAAAACGTCCTCTCGCACCGCGGCGTCGCCTCGCGCCGCCACGCCGCCGACATGATCGCCAACGGCGAGGTCACGGTCAACGGCACGCTGGTCACGGAACCCGGCTTCCGCGTGAACCCCGACATGGACGAAATCCGGGTGCGTGGCGAGCGGCTGGCGAAAGAGACGGAGCGCTTGCGCACCATTCTGCTCTACAAGCCCCAAGGCCTCATCTGCGCCGCGGACAACGCGCAGGGCGAAACCGTCTGCGACCTGATGCGGCAGCACATCCCTGAGCGCCTGGTGCCGGTCGGCCGCCTCGACAAGGAGAGCGACGGCCTGCTGCTGATGTCCAACGACGGGGATCTCACGCAGATCATGACGCACCCCCGCTACGGCCACACCAAGACCTACATCGCCCGCGTGGCAGGCCACATGGAAGATCGCAAGATCGAGCTGCTGCGTTCGCGCATGGAGATCGACGGCTACTTCATCCAGCCCGTGGAGGTGGAGGTGCTGAAGGTCGGCAAGGACCATACGCACAAACTGGCGTTCACGCTCAACGAGGGGCGTAACCGCCAGATCCGCAAAATGTGCTCCCTGGCAAGTTTCGTCGTACTCACCCTAACACGTGTCCGCATCGGGCCGCTCAAGATCTGCAACATGCAGCCCGGCGAGTGGCGCGAGCTCACCGAGGCGGAGATCCGCTCCCTGAAGAAACCGATCTCTTCCCCGCCCGCACGCCTCCCCGATCCGCGTCCGCTGGACAGAGACAACCGCCCGCACACGCCGCGCTATGGAGACCGGTCCCCCACCCCGAAACGCGCACCGCGTACAGACGGCCCGTCGGACCGTCCCTCCAGCGAACCCGCCCCGCGAACCCAGAGCAGGGATGACCGCCCGCGCCAGCCTCGCTACGACGACCGGCCCGCGTCCCCGCAGCGCGCGCCGCGTACAGACGGACCGTCGGACCGTCCCGCCCGCGGACCCGCCCCGCGAGCCCAGAGCAGGGATGACCGCCCGCGTCAGCCGCGCTACGGAGACCGGCCCGCGTCCCCGCAGCGCGCGCCGCGCACAAACGGCCCTGCAAGGCACTAGGCATTTTCCGGTTGCCGTCCTCAACTCACCATCGAGGCCCATCAGCGAACTCAAAAACCATTGACGCTCAACTTCCAAAGCTCAATAGCAACGAGGTCGCCGGTGCGATTGTGTTGGTCTGAATAGGAGAGACTTGGCATGCATATGGCAGACGCCTTGGTTTCACCCGCCGTGGGCGGGACGCTGTGGGCCGTGTCGGGCGGACTAATCGCCCTCTGTGCCCGGAAGGTGCAGCGGACGGTGCGGGACAACCTTGTCCCCCTGATGGGCGTGCTGGGCGCGTTTATCTTCGCCGCACAGATGATCAACTTCTCGATTCCCGGAACCGGATCCAGCGGCCACCTTGGCGGCGGGCTGATTCTGACGGTTTTGCTCGGCCCTTACGCGGCTTTTCTGGTCATCGCCTCGGTGTTGACCGTGCAGGCCTTTTTCTTCGCTGACGGCGGCTTACTGGCCCTGGGCTGCAACATCTTCAACCTAGGGTTCTTCCCGGCGTTCGTCACCTATCCGCTGATCTACAGGGCCATCGCCGGGGACCGGCACGGAACCACGCGCGCTTGGGTAGCCGCGCTCGCAGCTGCCGTCGCTGGCTTGCAGTTGGGCGCGTTCAGCGTCGTGCTGGAGACCAAGGCGTCCGGCATTTCCGAATTGCCCTTTGGCACGTTTGTCGTCATGATGTTGCCGATTCATCTGGCCATCGGCATCGTCGAGGGTTTGGCGACCGCCGCCGTGATCTCGTTCGTCGCCCGGGCGCGCCCCGAGGCGCTGTATTCGGCGCAGGCTGACGGGGCGTCTCGCGGTTTGCGGCCCGTGCTGGCCGGGCTCGCGATCACCGCCGCCGTCATGGGCGGTGTGGCGAGCCGGTTCGCGTCCACGCACCCCGACGGGCTAGAGTGGTCCATCGCCAAGGTCTCCGGCAAGGAAGAGGTGTCGGGCGCTGAGACGCGTGTGCATCAAGAGTTTGCATCGGTTCAGAAAAAAACGGCTCTCCTGCCCGGCTATGGTTTCAAGGCAGAAGGGACCGAGGCCGCACCGGCTGAAGGGACCGCGCCGGAACCTTGGCCAGCGGCCAGCGCGGAAAGCTCCGTGTCGGGGATCGTGGGCGGGCTGATGACCTTGGCCCTGGCCTGTCTGGTCGGGGTTGCGCTCAGGGCGGGCTCAGGCCGAAGCGCGGGCAGAAAAAGCTGAGCGTAA
>JBBRJN010000365.1:0-3690 GCA_038219365.1 Kiritimatiellia bacterium
GGCGTGTGTGGCCGCGTCCGGTAGGGATGGCTCCCCGAGCCTCCTCTGCCAAGTCTGCGCGAGCGCTTGCCACTGCGCGAGGGTGAGCTGCTCGGCGCGGGCGAGGGGGTCAATGCCTGCTTCGGCAAAATATGCGGCGAGGTCGGCATCGGCGCGTCCTAGTGGCGCGGGGGCCCTCCGCAGGGCGGCGCCGAGCTGCTTGCGCCGGTGCATGAAGGCAAAGCGCGTGAGTTCGAAAAACCAGGCGCGCTCAGCGGGCGAGAGCGCGCACGGGTGGCGGTCGAGGCGCACGATGGTGGAGCTGACCTCGGGTCGCGGCCAGAAGCAGGCGGCCTTGACCGAACGCACACGTGTCACGTCGTGGTCGAGCTGTAGCCAGACGCCGGCCTGGCCACGGGCCTCGGCGCCGGGAGCGGCCGCGAAGCGCTCGGCAACCTCGGTCTGTACCAAAACGGTGAGGCGCTGCGGGGCGAGCGCGTGGAGAGCGAGGTTGAGGAGGATGCGCGTGCCGACGGAGTAGGGAAGGTTGGATACGCAGGCGTCGAAGCGTTCGGCGAGCAGGGTGTCGAGGTCCAGCTCCAGCGCGTCCGCAGCCAGCACGCGCAGGCCCGGCGGGTTTCCCAGTGCACCGGCCAAGCGGTCGGCCAAGCGCGTGTCTTTTTCCACAGCCGTCACGCGCGCGCCGCCTGCGAGCAGGGCCTCGGTCAGCACGCCGAGGCCGGGGCCGATCTCCAGGACGTTCTGACCGGGGCCGACGCCAGCGGCTTCGACCATCGCATCCAGGATATTGCGGTCGATCAGAAAGTTCTGCCCGAGGGTCTTATTCGGGTGAAAGCCGTTCTCGATGCACCAGGCTTTGACATGGGTAGGCGACGTGAGGTTCACGGCGCACACTCACTTTGTGCTGGGCAGTTCGAAGATCTTGATGTACGCCTCACTGCGGAGGCGGTCGGTCCAAACCTTGTAAAGCGCCTCGGCCTGACGCATGCGCAGATGGTTTTCGACATACGGGGCGGCCTCCTCGAAGCTCAGTGTGCGCGCATCCTGCTGCTCATCCTTGCGGACGATGTAGCCGTAGCCGTCGAGCACCAGCGGGGGAGCGGTCTCGCCGGGCTTCAACTTGGCCAGCGCATCGACGATTTCCTTGCGGAAGACATCCTCGGGGTTCACTTTGCCCCAAGACCCGCCGCTGGCTGCTTTGGCGTCTTTGGAATAGGTGTGGGCCAGCGAAGCGAAGGGGGTTCCCGCCTTCAGCGCTTCGGCGATCTTGGCGCTGCGGGCCTCGATGGTCTCGTCGCCGGGCTTGTCGGGCGGGTCGAGGATGATCATGCTCACGGCGGTGGCGGTCTCGGTTTGATAGCGTCCCTTGTTGGCTTCATACTCGGCCCGCACTTCGGTCGGCGTCGGCGCGACGCGTTTTTCAACCTGCTGATAGCGCATGGCTGTGATCGAGAGATCCTCTTCGATATTCTTCTTCCACTCTTCGTAGGAAATTTTGCGGTCGGCGAGCAGGTTGTGCAGCTTGATCTGGTCGCCATCGAAGTTG
The DNA here is from genome assembly GCA_038219365.1 of Kiritimatiellia bacterium. Taxonomy (GTDB): domain Bacteria; phylum Verrucomicrobiota; class Kiritimatiellia; order RFP12; family UBA1067; genus JAHFSX01. The sequence continues at coordinate 1,547 of JBBRJN010000365.1, forward strand.
TTGGCGACAATCTCGCGGATGCGGTTGTCGACGGCCCATGACTGGAGCTCCAGCTTGGACTTTTTAGCAGCGGCGAGGATCAACTTGCGGTCGATCAGCGCGTTGAGGGTGGCGGTGTAGAGTTCGCGCAGCCGTTTCTCACGCAGCTCCGATGTGGATTCGGTCCACGGGCTGCGGCGGACCTCGCTCATCACCTCGGCGATGGTGATCATTTCGGTATTCACGTAGGCGGCGACGCCGTCGATCAGCATGGCCTGGCTCTTTTTCTCGGTCGTTAACTCGGCCAGGCCGCTTGAGGCTGCGAGCATGACAACGGCGGAAGTCAAAGGTATTATGTTCATCGTTCGCGTCCTTTTGCCCGATCAACGAAGTTTCGGTTTCGATCACGGAAAAAACAGTTTATCGCACCCGTGGGCGAAATGCCATGGAAATTAGGCAGCGCTTGGGGTGCGCTTAATCGAGGCTAGCCTTTCGGCAGAAAAAGCATTACAGTGATTCATGGACGTTTGCATCTAAAGAATTGAATCCATTGTTTTTGCTCAAGGGGACTTTCGATATGCTTCGTAACGTGGCAGTCACAACGGGTCGTGCGGTGTTTGGCTTTCTGGCGGTGTGCGCGGTGGCGGTTCAGCTCTTCACCGCAGGATGCCGCTCATCCGGGCCTCTGCCGGGAGAGGTGCCCTATCAGGGTGAAGGTGCTCAGACGCGGTTCGCCACCTACGGTAAGCCCGAGGGCCTAACGGTCAGCTCCGGCGGCCTGCGGTCCGCAGGTTTGTCGTGGAGCGCTCCTCAGGGCCGCGTCTACTGCTACCGGATCGAACGCTCCTGTTTGGCGGAGGGGCCCTTCGCCCTGGTTGCCGACGTCTCTTCGAGCAAGCTCGCTTACACGGATGGAGCGGATCAGGCGACCCGCTTATTGGACTCGACCGCGTATTACTATCGGGTCAGTACGATTCTGGATAAAGGCGGCACACAAAGCGAGCCGACCCAGCCCGTCAAAACCGTGACCGCGCCGCCGCCGGTGCCGCCGCTGGGCGTTGAGGCCGCTGCCACGGGCTCGCGCGCGGTCACGCTCACGTGGCAGGCCTCTGCCGCGGATGGCGTCACCTCTTATCGCGTGGAGCGTTCGCCCCTCCAGCCGCTGGCCTTCGAGCCGGTCGCGACGGTCAACGAGACCACGTTCGTCGATGGCGGCACGCCGGCGTCGACCCTCAAGGACAGCTCCAAATACCTTTATCGTCTTGTCGCCATCAACCGTGTGGGTTCCGAAGGCACGCCCTCGGCGTCCGCCGAGGTGCTCACCCTGCCGCCGCCCAAGCCCGTTCAAAAAGCGGCGGCGGTCTCCAAGGCTGTCCGCTGCGTGCCGCTCACGTGGGAGCCGAGCCCCGAAGCCGATGTGGTGCATTATGATGTTTATCAGGCGCGTGCTGCGGAAGGCCCGTTCGCTAAGATCGGCACGGTCGAGGGCCGCATGACAGTCCAGTTCACGGATGGCGGCAGCAACCCCGGCAATCTCGAGGACGATGGAACCTACTTTTATCGCCTCCGCGCGGTCAACAGCGTGACGTCCGAGAGCGCCGATTCCGAAACGTTCAGCGCCACAACCCGCGAGGTGCCTCCAGAAGTCGAGCAGGTCGCCGCCGTTCCCGCGCGGCCCCGCGAGGTTCCTGTTTCGTGGGCGCTCTCCACAGATGCGGCGGTGACCGGCTACGAGGTGTGGCGCTCCGCCGCCGACGCCGACGACTGGCTCCAGGTCGTGCGGCTGAACAGCCGCGATGTGACCAGCTATCTCGACCGCGGCGGCGAAAAGGACGGCACCAAGCTGGGGCTGCTGAAAGACGGTACGGAATACCAGTATAAGGTCATCGCCTACAATACCGCCAATGTCCGCTCTTCCGCTTCCTCCGTGGTGCGGGTTAAGACCAAACTCATTCCTGTGCAGCCTGCCGGAGTGAGCGCCACGACCAATCTGGCGGGCCAAGTGAGGCTGACATGGCAGCACAACCCGGAGAAGGATGTCAACGGCTACTGCGTCGAAACCTCCAAGAAAGCGGCCGAAGGATTCCGCAAGCTCGTCATCACACGGGTGGCTGAAGGAACCCCTCTCAGCGCCGAAGAAGCCGGGCTGGAGCCGAACGTCACGA
>JBBRJN010000366.1:0-3682 GCA_038219365.1 Kiritimatiellia bacterium
GACATGAAGACCTTTGAATGTGTAGAGGGCGGCGTCACGGCGGCACGCGGGTTTCAGGCGTGTGGCGTGGCCGCAGGAATCAAGTACCAGGACCGCAAGGACATGGCGCTGGTGGTTGCGGATGCGCCAGCGGCGGTGGCGGCGGTGTACACTACGAACAAGGTGGCGGCCGCGCCGGTGCAGATCGACCGCGAGCGGACCCGTTCGGGCCGCGCTCAGGCGGTGGTCATCAACAGCGGTTGCGCGAATGCCTGCACGGGTGAGACAGGTCTCAAGAATGCGCGTGAAATGGCGCGGGTCACCGCGGAGGCTTTGGGCATCGACGAGCACTTGGTGCTGGTGTGCTCCACGGGTGTGATCGGAGTGAACCTGCCTATGGAGCGGATTGCGGCGGGTGCCAAGCTCGCGTCCGGGGCGTTAAGCCGCGCGGGAGGCCACGATGCGGCATGCGCGATCATGACCACCGACACGGTGGACAAGCAGGTGGCGGTTGAATTGGAGATCGAGGGCAAGACGGTCTTTATTGGCGGGATGTGCAAGGGCTCTGGGATGATCGAGCCGAACATGGCGACCATGCTGGGCTTTCTCACGACCGACGCGGCGGTGCACCCGAAGGCTTTGGATCAGGCCTTGCGCGAGGCGGTGGAGGTGAGTTTCAACCGTGTGGTCGTGGATGGCGACATGAGCACGAATGATACGGTGGTGCTTATGGCGAGCGGGGTGGCGGGCAATCAGGTCCTGACGCCGTACCATCCGCAGTGGCAGTATTTTGTGGATGCGCTGACGGTCGTGTGTCTCGAACTGGGCAAAAAGATGGTGCTCGACGGCGAGGGTGCCACCAAATTCGTGACGGTGCGCGTAAAGGGCGCCCGGACGGACGAGGATGCTCAGATGGCGGCGCGGGCGATCTCCAAGTCCGCGCTGGTCAAGACCTCTTGGTTCGGGCTCGACCCCAACTGGGGCCGCGTGATCGCGGCGGTGGGCTACTCCGGCGCGGAGGTGGACGATCAGAAGGCGAAGATCTTCTATGGCGACATCTGTGCTTATGATGAGGGTCGCGTGGCTGACAAAGCGTTGCTCAAGGCGATGCAGGATGTGATGAGGCACCGTGCGTTCGATGTGACGGTCAATCTTGGGCTTGGTGACTGCGAGGACACGATCTACACCTGCGATTTGTCGTATGACTACGTGAAGATCAATGCCGAGTATACGACGTGAGGTGAGCGGTTGAAACTGAAGGAGTTCGAGCCGTGAAAAAGTTCATTGAAAAAGCGGCGGCGCTGGTCGAGGCGCTGCCTTACATTCAGGATTTCAAGGGCTCGATCGTGCTCGTGAAAGTCGGCGGCAGCGTCATGGAGGTTCCCGAGAATCTCGAAAGCCTGCTGACGGACATCGCGTTCATGAACGCGGTGGGCATGAAGACGGTGCTGGTGCACGGCGGCGGCAAGGCGATCTCGCGCGGCATGGAGGCGGCGGGCATCCCGCCGCTCTTCGTGATGGGGCTGCGCGTGACCACCGAGGAGGCTGTTCGCGTGGTTGAGCGGGTCATCAAGGACGAGGTCAACTCGAACGTGGTGAGCCTGCTGCAGAGGCATCAGGCCAACGCGCGGCCGCTGCACGGCGACTGGATCTTTATGGTCGAGAAGAAGTTCGGCAAGGACCCGGTGAGCGGAGCGGCGATCGACTGGGGTTACGTGGGTGAGCCGGTGTCGGTCGACACGCGGCCCGTGTTCGAGATGATTGAGGCCGGGATCGTTCCGGTGGTGACTCCTCTCGGGACAGGGCCTGACGGAAAGGTGTATAACGTCAACGCGGATACGGCGGCAGCGGCCTTGGCCAAAGCCATGAAGGTCCGTAAGCTGGCGTTCATATCGGATGTGCCGGGCTTGCTGATGGACGTGAACGATCCCTCGTCCCTGCTGGCGACGCTGCGTGTCGACAGCGTGCGAAAGCTCAAAGAGGATGGTGTAGTGGGTGGCGGGATGCTGCCGAAGTTGGACAGTTGCGTGGACGCGATCAAGGCCGGGGTGGGGAAGGTCCACCTCGTCGACGGCCGCATGCCCCATTCGCTGTTGCTGGAAATTTTCACGAAAAACGGTGTAGGAACGGAGATCATAGCAGATGAGCAAGAGTACTGATATTGCCGCGTTGTTTGACCAATATGTGATGCATACCTATGCGCCGACGGCGACGTTGACCAGCGGTAGCGGGTGCAAGGTCCGCGACCCCGACGGCAAGACGTATCTCGACTTTACGGCCGGTATCGCCGTTCATAACGTCGGGCACTGTCATCACAAAGTGGTGAAAGCCATTCAGGATCAGGTGGCGACCCTGGGCCACTGCTCTAATCTTTTCTATAACGTGAATCAGGCCTTGCTGGCACAGCGGCTCTCGAAGCTCTCGCTCAACGGCAAGTGTTTCTTCTGCAATTCCGGTGCGGAGGCGAACGAGGCCATGATCAAGCTTGCGCGTTTACATGGCCATGAGAAGGGCAAGTACGAGATCATCACCATGCAGAACTCTTTCCACGGGCGGACGCTGGCGACTCTCGCCGCGACCGGCCAGGCCAAGGTGCAGAAGGGCTTTGATCCGTTGCCGATCGGCTTTTCCTACGCCGAGTTCAACAACCTCGATTCCGTCAAGGCGGCTGTGAACGAGCGCACGGTGGCGGTCTTGGTCGAGGCCGTGCAGGGCGAGGGCGGCGTGATCCCCGCGACTGAAGAGTTTATGGTGGGCGTGCGCAAGCTGTGCGACGAGAAGGGCCTGCTGATGCTGTGCGACGAGATTCAGTGCGGCATGGGCCGGACCGGCAAGTGGTTCGGCTGGCAGAACTTCCCCGTCAAGCCCGATGCCTTCACGTTGGCCAAGGCGCTGGCGGACGGCATCCCCATGGGCGCGCTGGTGGCTTCGCCCGCGTTGTCGGAGCTGTTCAAGCCCGGGATGCACGCCTCTACCTTCGGAGGCAACCCCGTTTCGAGCGCAGCCGCGCTGGCGATGATGGATGTGATCGAAGAGGAGGCCTTGGTCAAGCGTGCGGAAGAGGCCGGCAACCTGTTCGTCGAGGGGCTCAACCTGTTCGTTGAAAAATACAAGCAGGTGATCGAGGTCCGCGGCAAGGGACTCATGGTCGGCTTGGTGGTCGAAGGCGACGCGAAAGAGGTCGTGACCGCCTGCCGCGACATGGGCCTGCTCTGCTGCGTGGCCGGCGAGCACGTGGTCCGTTTCCTCCCGCCGCTGAACGTGAAGGACAACGATCTGGAAGAGGCTCTGGAGATGGTCGGAGACGCGCTGGAACAGCTTTTCGGAGAGGTTGAGGGCGCGTAAGCAAAAGCCGGTCTATAACGGATCTGAATGACGCCACGGAGAAATCTCCGTGGCGTTTTTTTTGATATCTCATGCTATTGTCATAGTGTCGGGTGTTGAGGGTCTTGAGACCGGCCCTGCACTGGCGGCACGCCAACGCCCTCCTCATGGACGCCATCCACGCCCGCTACCGCTCGCACCACAAGGCTGCTTAACCTTCAACGAAGCTCTTGCAAAACCCCATGTGGCACGGGCATCTTGCCCGTGATTCATGGGCGAGACGCCCATGCCACTCTGGAGACCGGCGGGGTTTTGCAAGAGCCTCAACAGAATAAAATCTCACCCGGGGAGAAATCGGGCTTGCCCCCCCCTCCCCCTC
>JBBRJN010000367.1:0-3655 GCA_038219365.1 Kiritimatiellia bacterium
ACGCTGACCTCTACGTGCTGCTCTACAACCACCGCGCGCGGCGGCGGCCCTCGATACCGGAGAAGGTGCGTCTGGTGGTGCAGGATGGCCGGATGAAGCTGGGCACCTCGTGGCAGCTTTCGGAGAGTCTTATCGACGCGGAGCACGCGACCTGGGCTTACGCTTTTGCGGCGGACTGCCGCGCGGCCGGGGTGAAGCCGTTGCCGCAGGCGGGCCGCTACGAGGGCAGCGTTTCGCTCCTGTACGGCATGCCCGGCATGGACGTTTTCCAAAAGAACAGGGAAACGTACGCGCGGCTGGCGCAGGTGGCCGAGACGACCGAAGCGGTCCGGATCGGACAGGGACGGTTTGAGCGCGACATCGAGATTGCGGGCCACAGCGTCCGGCTGCTCAAACTGACGCCGTTTTGTTCGATTCAGGAGAGGAAGGCGTATGTGCCTGAGCCGAAGCCCGTGAAGGGTGCGGTCGAAATCACCGCGCTTTACTATCCGGGTACGGAACAGATGGCCGAATGGGATCAGGTGGAGCAGACCCTGCCCGGGATCAAGCCGCTTCTGGGCTGGTACGACGAAGGCAACCCCGAGGTCATCGACTGGCAGATCAAGTGGGCCGTCGAACACGGGATTTCGAGTTTCTGCGTGGACTGGTACTGGAATCGGGGCGTCCAGCGCCTCGACCACTGGGTGAAGGGCTACTACAAGGCCCGCTGGCGCCCGTACTTGAAGTGGTACATGATGTACGCGAACCACAATGAGCCGGGCGCGCACTCGACGGAGGACCAGATCCGCGTGACGAAGTTCTGGATCGACACCTACTTCAAGACGCCCGAATACTACACGATCGGAGGGAAGCCCGTCGTCGTGTACTGGGACTACGGCAATCTCGACAGCGACTTCATCGACGAGGCGGCGAAGAGGGGCGAAACGCTGATACCCGGCGAAGGCGTCAAGCGGGCGCTCGCTATCACGGAAAAGCTCGTGAAGGAGGCCGGGCTTCCTGGCGTTTGCTTCATTGACATGTACCACGGCTGGAAATACGACCCGTCCAAGATCGACCGCGCGAGAGCGGCCGGCTTCGGAGCGCAGATGATCTACAATTTCGACACGATCTCCTGGTTCATGGCGCCCGAGGCCCGCAAGCCGGACGACCGGCAGAACCGTTTCTCCTACGACACCGTGATGGCCGCAGCGCCGAAATGGTGGGAGACGACCTCGCTTGATCCGAAATTCCCGCTGTGGCCGATCATCCCCACGGGCTGGAACGACATCCCCCGCTCGTTCCAGGTCGCGCGCGTCATCTACGGACGCACGCCGGAGAAATTCAAAAAGGTGTGCGAAAGCTGCCGCCGGTTCTGCGAGAAGAAGGGCTTCAACCGTGTCGTCATCGCGCCGCTGAACGAATGGCAGGAAGGCAGTTATATCGAGCCGAACGAGGAGTTCGGCTTCGGGATGTACGACGCCTTGCGCGACGCGTTCTGCGAAAAGCCGGCGGGCGGTTGGCCGAAGAACCTCGTCCCGTCTGACGTCGGGCTCGGCCCCTACGACTACCCGCCGATGCCGCACCTCGCGCAGACGAGCTGGGATTTCACGAAGGACATGCAGGGCTGGTACCGCAATCCCTACGGAACGGCGTACATGAAAACCGTCGATGGCGCGATGCGCTTTTTCCGCTCCGGCGGCGGAACCAAGCCCGCGATCCGCACGCGCGTCCAGCCGTTCGACGCCTCGGCATTCACGGCCTTCAGTGTGCGGATGCGCGTGACGCCTTCGGCCCGCGTGCCCGCGAAAGGCGACGAGCGGATGAAGCTCCTCTGGGGAACGGAGATGGCGCCACTGTTCTCGAAGGAGTTCGTGGTGACCGACGCGAACACGGCCGCGCTCCCGGTTCGGACGGACGGTGAATGGCACACGTATTCGGTGCCTCTCTCCGCCAACCCGAACTGGATGGGCAAGGTGAACGAAATTTGGTTCGATCCGGTGAACCTCAATGCGGCGTACGTGGACATCATGTGGATGCGCTGCGAGTAGAAGACCGCTTATCTGGAACGACCATCACGTAGCGCGTACTCCTGCCGCCTTGGCTATCCTTCTGCAAAATGCCTTTTGCTATCAGATCATGCAAATCGCGCGTGGCGGTGTCTTGCGAAACATGCGGCAGTTTCGCCCATTTCGAACTCGTCAAAACACCTTGGAAATCACCCCACAATGTGTTCAGCATGACCCTCTGACGATCATTTGCATGTGCCGCACCCGTGACAAAGTCGGCAGCACGGCATGCCCGTCCCAAACAAACGTCGGCCACTTCTTATTCTGGTAGATGTACATGCCGCTTATAGTCCGCACTGTTTGCGGAGATTACAAGTCCAATCTCCGCACAGAATGAAAGCGGTGCGTTTGCCCTGTGCCTCGACAGCACACAGGAGATGGAGGGCGAAGCTTTGCTGAGCCGACCGTAAGCGGCCTCATGAAGACCCCTATGGAAATGGATCGTCAGAGCAGGGTGTGGACGTTGTTCCCGTTTTGGGAGCTTACACGAATCCCAAAGATGACCTGTTTGTCGCGATGTCCCGATACGACTCTAGTACCGCTGCGCCATGAGGCGAACCACAGCCTTGTTTTTTGAAGACGACGGGAACAACGGGCGCCGCTTTCATTCCTGGCCCTTTCTTAGAGCGATGGCCTGGGCCCAGCGGTTGTTTAGAAGACAGTTTTCCCGGCACGGCTCGGTCTCCTCTGTGTCGGGAAAACCGCTGAGCGCAAGCGTCAGGCCGGATGCCAGCCGTTCTGCGGCGGCGCGGCCGTGCGGCTTATAACGCAACAGTCCCCACGGGTGCAGGTAGACAAGCCGGCAGCGGGGGAGCGTTGCCGCCTCGCTCGCCACCCGACGTTCGCCTTGCGAAATGAAACCGCCAATGAGCACCGCGCCCTCGCGGGTCAGCGCGAGAAACCGCGTGACCTCCGTCTCCAGTTCCACGTCCTGCAACCGCCGGGAGATGACGACCGGCTCCAGCCACGGGTAGTCCAGCAGCGTGCGGTCGCCGTAGGCGGTCCAGCGTGTTTCTGGCGGCAGGCGCGGGTGGACGACATCCGTTTGCTTGACGAACCACTGCGGGTTGTCGTGCCGGAGTTGCCAACGGCGCGGGTTGTCCCGCACATAATCGGCAAAGGCGTTGAATGTCGCGGGCGTGAAGGCGACAAAGTCGTGGAAGCCGTCCTCCCAGACGCCGAGCGTCGGCGCGTTGTTCAGCCGCCGGATGGCCTGACGGGAGCGGGCCTTCATCCGTTCGACGATCTGCGGGAGCGAATAACGGGAGCCTCCTTTGCAGACAAAGATACCGTGGAAGTGGTCGGGCATCACCACGTTCACCCGGAGGCTGTAGGCCGGATCGTCCGCAGGGATGCGCTGCCACGCCTCTACAACCGCCCTGCCCTCCGGAAAAAGCCGAACCTGCCCCGCCCTGATCTCCGAGAGCAAAGCGCGGCGCGGCGCGGTGGCGAACGTGACGAAGTAATAGCCCTCGCCACGGTAGTCGTGGTTTTTCAGACGGGCAAAGTGCATGGCGTCAGCCCCGTCCGGACGTGAACGCCCGGCATCCGCCACTTCAAGCGGCTTGGCGTAGAGGATCGCGGCGGTTCATCGCCGCACATCCGTGAGG
>JBBRJN010000368.1:0-3651 GCA_038219365.1 Kiritimatiellia bacterium
CTATCCGCACTACCATCCTGGCGGCGCGACCCCCTACGGCGCAGTCCGCAGCGGAGACTTCCGGCTCGTTGAGTTCTACGCGGATAACCGTGTCGAGCTCTACAACCTCAAGGATGACCTCGGCGAAACCAAAGACCTTTCGGCCTCCCAGCCCGAAAGAGCCACCGCCCTGCGCCAGAAGCTGCACGACTGGCGGCAACGCGTCGGTGCGCAGATGCCCTCTCCCAACCCCGCCTTTGACCAGGCCAATGACCAGGCGAAAAAAGAACAGCCCAAGAAGAATAAGCCGCCGCGTGAAAGGTAAGCCGCGGGGACGTTTCCCCGAAACATCCGCCGGTCCCCGCGGCCGCGCATTGGAGAAGGCCTGGACCGGCGCATTTCACTCATTCTTGACAGAAACGCTTTGCTCCATCTGCCCTCCGGATTGGCGTGGACAGATGACAGGGGTTGGGGTACAGTAATTCCAGTCTGATAAAGTCGAATTGATGCGGGGGAAAACATGTTGAAGAAAGTCGTATCGGGGTTGCTGCTGGCTGGGACATGGGCGGGTGCGGCGCAAGTTATTCCGCCGCCGCCGAAAGCGGACGAGGTGTTCCCCGAGTGGCGCTCGCTCGCCGACACCGCGACCGCGCGAAAGCTGTTCGTGCCCATGGAGGGAACCCCTCAGGTGGAGTGGGCCGCACTGGGTTTTGCGCTTCTGCCGGTTAATTTCGCGGACACGCGGCATGAGCGCGTGAGCTGGGATCTGCACGTCAAAACCGACCTGCGGCTGGCCCGCGGCGTGCAGTTCGACTTTTATTGCAGCGACCTCGCCCCCTTCTCTTCGTTCAGCCTCTATTTCCACAGCGGAGGCGGCTGGTACCACGCGAACTTCAGCCCCGAAAGCACGGGTGTGTGGCAGCGGATCGTCGTCGACAAGGCCGACACGCGCCTCGAAGGCCAAAGCGCGGGCTGGAGTTCGGTCGATACGCTGCGGATCTCCGGCTGGCGTGGCCGCGCCACCAACACGGTTTGCGCCATTGCCAATCTTGGCTTTGCGGGTGGCAAACCCGAGGCGCTGGTTGTGCGGGCTGATTCCAATGTGGCAAAGGCAGGCGGCGAGGGCAAGGCTTTCGGCGACTACGCTTCAACCGTATCCGCGACGTTGGACGCGCTGGGCGTGGCTACGGCGCAAGTGGCGGACACGGATCTCGAGGCCGACCTGCTCAAGGAGGTCAAACTCGTTGTGCTCCCGTATAATCCCCGCGTGTCGCCCGAAGCCGTCGCGCTTCTTCGGCCTTTCGTCGCGCGGGGCGGCAAACTGCTCGTTTGCTACTCGCTTCCCGGCGGCGTGGACGGTTTACTGGGACTGAAAGCCACTGACGGCGCGGTGGCCGAGGGCGGGGCGTTCTCGGGGTTCGCACGTGCCGCCAAGGGGCTGGCCGCACAACCGGCATTCGCGCCGCAGGCCTCATGGCGGACCACCGTGGTCAAAGCGGCCGAGGGCCAAGAGGCGCGCGTGCTCGCGGTCTGGCGCGACAGTAAGGGGAAAGATACGACGACCCCCGCCGTGACGCTGACGCCGACCGGAGTGTTCCTCGGACATGTCTGGTTCAACGCCTCCTGCGAGGAGAGTCTGGCGCTGATGCGGGCCGTGGTCGGCGAGCTCGTCCCCGATGTGTGGCGGCAGACGGCTGCCAAAGCGTTCGAGCGGATCGGCGTGATCGGCGGCGCGGCTTCTTTCGAAGCGCTCCGAGACTCCTTTCTGGAAACTGCTGCGGGTCCGTCGCGGCAGGCTCTGGCAGAGGCCGTGAAGGCCCGGAGCGAGGCGGAGCGCCTGATGAAGGCCGAACGCTGGGTCGAGAGCGTCGAAGCGAGCAAGCGGGCAACCGTGGCGGCGGCACGGGCCTGGTTCCTGACGCAGACGCCCCGCAAAGGCGAACACCGCGCGTTCTGGTGCCACAGCGCGTTCGGGCTGCGCGACAAGGGCTGGGATGAGTCCATCCGCTTCCTCAAAGAGAACGGTTTCAACGCGATCCTGCCGAACATGCTCTGGGCCGGCACGGCATACTACCCATCAAAGCTGTTGCCCGAATACTCGGACTTGGCCACGAAGGGCGACCAGATCGCGCAGTGCCTTGCTGCCTGCAAGAAATACGGCGTGAAGTGCCATGTGTGGAAGGTCAACTGGAACACGGGCGGCAGGGCACCCAAGTCTTTCATCGACCAGATGGCCGCCGAAGGCCGCGTCCAAAAAATGTTTTCCGGTGAGTTGAAGGAAGAGTGGCTGTGTCCCTCCAACCCCACCAACCAGGCCTTGGAAGTGGACTCGATGCTGGAGATCGTGCGCAATTACGCGGTGGACGGCGTGCATTTCGATTACATTCGCTATCCCGGTGATGAAACCTGCTTCTGCGACGGCTGCCGCGCACGGTTCGAGACGGCGCTGGGACACACCGTGGAAAAGTGGCCGCAGGACACGCGCAAGGTGGCCGCGGTTCGCCAGAAGTGGCTGGACTTCCGGCGGTCGAACATTGACGCGGTGGTGCGTCAAGTTTCAGAAAAGGCACGCAAGATCCGTCCCGGCGTAGAGATCTCGGCTGCCGTGTTTCGGAATTGGCCGACCGACCGCGACGGCGTGGGACAAGACTGGAAACTGTGGTGCGATCAAGGCTGGCTGGATTTCATCTGCCCCATGGACTACATCGATTCCAACACGCTTTTTCGCAACATGGTGACCTCACAGAAGGCGTTTGCGGGCAGAGTCCGCCTCTATCCGGGCATCGGCCTTTCGTGCTGGAAGGACCCGCGCGACGCCGCCAAGCTCGCGCAGCAGATCACACTCCTCCGTGAACTGGAGGTGCCTGGTTTCACGGTGTTCAACTACGACTCCAACGCGGAGACCGCGCTGCCCTATCTGCGTTTAGGAATTACGTCCGAATAAAAGTTATGCCTCTGCGCAAAATCGGCTTGCTACCTCATCCCGAGAGGCCTATTCTCAACGCTGGTCAATGTGACTGCTCAGGTGGGGAATCTGATTTCCCCCAAACGGGGAAGTATGTATGACTAATGAGCAAACCTTTACCTATGTCGGGTTCTGGGCCCGTGTGTGGGCGGCGCTACTTGACCTTATGGTGTTCGTTTTTTTTACCATTCCCCTCTTGTATGCTATCCATGGTCGCGCCTATTTTAAAAGCGACGTGACGGTACGCGGGCCGGTTGATTTCTTGAACACGTTTGTGCTCCCGAGCGTCTTCATCCTTCTATGCTGGTTTCTCTGTGCCGCCACACCCGGAAAAATGGCCATCTCCGCTAAGCTCGTCGATGCCGCGACAGGATACCGGCCGAAGTTCCGTCAGTACATCATTCGCTACCTCGGCTATTATCTTTCAGCGCTCCCCTTGGGCCTGGGGTTCCTCTGGGTGGCGATCGACGCCCGGAAACAGGGCTGGCACGACAAGCTCGCAGGCACCGTCGTCATCCGCTCAAGGTAGTCCAGTGTCACCGCTTTACCCTAGCTTAAGCGCGCCGCCGGAGACGGTCACATGCACCGTCGCGTTGGGCAGGTAATCGCCGCCCACGATCTTACGCGCGATGGGCGTTTCCAGTTCACGCTGGATCGCACGTTTGACCGGGCGCGCGCCGAACACGGGATCAAAGCCTTTATCCGCC
>JBBRJN010000369.1:0-3650 GCA_038219365.1 Kiritimatiellia bacterium
TCTTTTTCAACAACGAACAGAAGGATCTCTGGAAACAGATCGTCGGGCTGATTGGCCAATACGGCCTCGACGTGCTCCCCTACTACGAATACAGCGGCAGCAAGGGTCAGGAAGGTCTCGGAAACCAGCGCCGCGCCCAGCCGCTCAAGGGTGACGGGCAATACACTCACATTAGCTGGATCGAGTCCGCGAACGCGGACATCACGGACCCCGACACCTACATCGATTTTCAGAAGATGCTCGATCTCACGGTGGTCAACCAGCAGGACAAGGCGCGTTTCGCTGGTATCTGGATCAGGCCGCGCTCGCAGCTGCCGGTCGGGTTTGGTGACAAGACGCGTGAACGCTTTGCTAAAGAGGCGAACAAGGGCTTGGCCGTGACGCGCGAGCAACTGAAGGCGGAAAAGGAGCTCTACGCAAAGTACATCGCGTGGTGGGACGGCAAGCGGCGTGACTTTCTCGTGGCCATGCGCGATTATTTGCGCGGCAAGGGCGTGAAGGATGCTGTCGTGCTTTTCACGGGGTGCTCAAGCGAGCCGGGCAAGGGTTTCGGCGACTTCCAGCCGCGCTTTTTCACCGACGAGCCTGACGTGTGGGCACCGGTCCTTGCGCAGGAGGCGCACAAGCCGCCGCTAGAGCGTAAGTGGCAGGTCTATACCCCGGCGGAGGTCGCCGAGAAGGACATCTATCTCAAGGCTCTGCTCGCGCCCGGGGCGAACTGGGGCAGTTGGGAGATCCAGCACGCGAACCCGGCAGACGACCCCGCGACATATAAGTCGGTGGAAGGCGTGATGCTCTCCCTTCCGTTCAACCGGCTCTACACGGTGAACTCGCCCAAGGCGCTCGACCTGTTCCGGGCACCGTCGGGTCTGGCGTTGGTGCGGCACTATGCGCTGAACGAGAACATGATGTTCGACGCGGCCGACAAGGAGAAACTGGGATACTTCGTGGCGGATGTCGAGCGCGCCGGGCCGTTCTGCATGCAGGCCGAGGCCGTGGCGATGGCCAACGGCGACCCGACCCTGATCGGGTACCTCGACAGCAATAACTTCGGGCGCGGCTTCCCTCTGTATGTCCGCGACTTCAACGCCAATTTCCTTGCCCTGCCCGCATTGCCGAGCAAGCGTATCGAGGGTGCCAGCAGCGATCCGGCGGTGGTGGTGCGTTCGATCAATGCGGGGCGTTATGGAATTTATCTTTCAGTCGTCAACACGGACAGCCGCGACCATAAACAGGTGCGGATCAGAGTCAACGGAAACGGCGGCGTGACGGCGCTTGCCACAGGCGCTTCGGTCGTGCGCAGCGGCGACGGCGTGACGCTCGATTTACGGCCCTATCAGTTGCTCGCATTACGCGTGGCCGTGCCGTGAGACTCGGCGAGGGGCAACTCGATTTCATCTCTCAGTGCGTGGGCATTGCCCTGCTACCAGCAGCGCCCCGGCAGAGGGGCCGTGTTCCCTGCGTGTTTAGCCGCGTCCGGTAGGGACGGATCCCCGAGCCGTCCGCCGGTCCAAGCTGCCTTATTGACCTGCGGATAGAAATTCGACACTGTGCCAAGTCATTTTCCGAAAATCGCCGCCGATTCACGGGCGAGATCAGGAAGTCTGAAACTACATGATGTAACTTTTTATCAAATCCTGTTAATCCTGTAATCTTGGCTAAAAATAACCGTCATTTTCGGTTGTACTGACGAGTAGGCTGATCACTTCAACTCCCCGTCCAGCAGACACGCCTTGCCGGCGTGCGTGGCAAGCGTCACCGTTCGTGTCCCGTAGCGCACCCTGCAGGTGCCTGCGACGGACGGTCGGATCACAACCGACGTGAGTTTGCCCTGCCTCCACGCCATGTCGACCTCGAACCCGCCGCGTGCGCGTAGACCTTTGACTGAGCCGTCCGGCCACGCCTGCGGCAGGGATGGCAACAAAGCGATCTCATCCGCCTGCGACTGAATCAGCATTTCGCACATGGCTGCGGTGATGCCGAAGTTGCCGTCCATCTGGAAGGGCGGATGGACGGTGAAGAGATTCGGCAGGGTATTGTAGGTGAGCAGGCTGCGCACCATGTGATGGGCCTTTTCGGGGTCGCCCAGCCGCGCCCAGAGTGCGCAGCGCCAGGGCCAGGTCCAGCTGCGGCGGCTGTCGCCCGCCTCGCCGCGCGCGGCCAGCGAGATTGCGGCGGCCTTGGCCAGCGCGGGCGTTTTGGCCATGCTGATCTGATGTCCCGGATAGACCGCGAACAGGTGCGAGGTGTGGCGGTGCTGATCCTTGGGATCGTCGCGGTCGACCATCCACTCCTGGAGTTGGCCCCATGCGCCGATCTGCGGCGTGACCAGGCGGTCGCGCAGCGCGGCGAGCGTGTCGCGGTAAGCCTTGTCCACGCCGAGCGCGTCGGCTGCGGCCACGGTGTTGTCGAAAAGGTCCCATACGATCTCCTGGCTGTAGCTCACGCCATCCTCATCAGGGCCGTGCTCAGGTGACCAGCATTTCGGCACGACGAGCCGTCCGTCAGGCAGGGTCTTGAGCTGATCCTGCCAGAACGTGCAGACCTCTTTCATGATCGGGTAGGCGGTCTTTTGCAGATAGGCCTTGTCACCGCCAAAGGCGTAGTGCTCCCAGAGGTGCTGGCAGTACCAGGCGTTGGCCGTCTTGTCCCACTTCCAGCCGAGCCCGCCGAAGATATTGTGCGAGGTGCGCACGGCCCAACCGCGTGCGGGGCCTTTTGCGGTCTGGAACTCTTTCTCCGCCTGAGTGGCCTTGCGCCACGGCTCAAGCTGGCTTTGGATGAGATCGAAGAAAGCCGTGTGGCAGTCGGCAAGGTTGGCCGGTTCGGCGGGCCAGTAGTTCATCTGGATGTTGATGTTGGAGTGGTAGTCGCTGTGCCACGGCGGGTTGTTGCTGTCGTTCCAGAGGCCCTGTAGGTTCGCGGGCAGGGTGCCGGGGCGTGAACAGCCTTGCAGAAGGTAGCGGCCGTACTGGAAGAGCAGGTCTTCGAGCTCAGGATCGGGCGTGCCTTTGGCATAGGCCGAAAGGCGTTCATCCGTGGGCCGCTCACGCTGGGCTGCGTCGGTCGCGCCGAGATCGAGCGAGACACGGCGCATGAAAGCGGCGATGTCCACCAGGTGCGCCTGCTTGAGCGCGGGGTAAGGTTTGGCGCTGGCCAGGGCGACCTGCCTGCTGACCAGCGGGGCGGACAGCTCACCCGTCCAGTTCTGGCGGTAGTCCATGACATAGCTGGTGGCGGCGGCGAGGGTCAGCGTCAAGGCGTCGCAGCGCGTGAAGCGGCAGGCTCCGTCCGCGTTGGCGACCGTACCGCCGTCGGCTGACACGCGCACGCGGGCCGCGTAATTGAGGCTGTTCGGGAAGCGGCCTTCGAAGCTCAGGTCGTTTGCGTCAGAGCGGGTGGTCTCCTTGTGCGTGCCGCTGAATTTGACGGAGCCGGTGAGCGCGCCGGGCTTGTCTGCGGTGAGGCGCATGACAATGGCCTGGTCAGGCTGGCTGGCGAAGGTTTCGCGCGTATAGGTGACGCCTCCCGAGGTGAAGGTGACGGTGTGCAGGCCGGTGGCGAGATCCAGCGCGCGGCGGTAATTCGCGGGGGGCGGCGCGGCTTTATCGAGGGCGACGCCCGCCAGCCCGATCTCGGCCAGCTGGAAA
>JBBRJN010000370.1:0-3648 GCA_038219365.1 Kiritimatiellia bacterium
GCTCGCTTCGGCCCTCTGTACGGGCTGAGGGGGCACCTCGGACGCGGCGGACACGTACGGTTCCCCTGCTGACGTTGGAAGCCCGCTCGCACCACGACCCGTGGCGTCACGGGCTTCCGACCGGCTTCCGAAAAGGCCACATTGCACTTGACTTTGCGACCGGTCCGGTTTACAAAAGGGGTATTCTAACACTGGAGATCGTTATGACTTCAAGACGCACGTTTCTCAAACAAACCAGCCTCGGGCTGGCCGTTGCCGCAGGTGTTCCTGCCCTCTTCACCGGCACGGCCTGCGCACAACAGGCAATACCGACCGCCGACAACCCGCTGGACACCTTCCGCCTCGGCATCGCCGGCTACACCTTCAATAAATTCAAGCTCGAGCAAACGCTCGAAATGCTCAAGAAGGTCGAGGTCCACTACCTCTGCATCAAAGACTTCCACCTGCCGCTCAAAAGCACGGACGAAGAGATCGCCGCGTTCCACGCGAAATGCAAGAGTTTCGGGGTCACCGGCTACGGCGTCGGCCCCATCTACATGGGCAGCGAGGAAGAGGTCAATAACGCCTTCGCCTATGCCAAGCGCGTCGGTGTAAAAATCCTTGTTGGCGTGCCGTTTAAAATGGTTGAGAAGAAGCGCACGGCTTCGCCTGAGTTGCTGAAACTGGTGAATGCCAAGGTGCAGGAGTACGACATCAAGTACGCTATCCACAACCACGGCCCCGACATGCCGGAGCTCTTCCCGAACGCCGAAAGCATCATCGAGATGGTCAAGGGCATGGACCCGCGCGTCGGGCTCTGCCTGGATATCGGCCACCAGTTCCGCGACGGCAAGGACCCGGTTAAAGCCATCCACGACTTCGCAGACCGCATCCACGACATGCACATCAAGAACGTCACGGAAGCCACCAAGAAGGGCCGAGGCATCGAAATGCCTCGCGGTGCCATCGACATGAAGGCGGTCGTGCTGGCGCTCCGCAAGGTCAAGTACAGCGGCGTGTGCAGCCTGGAGTACGAAAAGGACATGGACAACCCGCTCGCCGGCATCACGGAGTCGATCAACTACTTCCGCGAAGTCATGGCCGCCACGCGTTAATCGCGACTCTGCCTGAAGAATAGAAGGGCGCGGAGCGCGAAGGCGCATAAGCAAAAATAACCAACGGAAGAGCCCGCGTGACCGTCGACGCGCGGGCTCTTTTTGTACATACGCGGCAACTGGCCGCGCTTACATTTTTAGAACGAGGCCGTGAGGTTCACGCCGCCCCACAGAATCTCCTGATCTTCCACGCTGTTGCGGGCATCGCTGTCTACCAGAGACATCCACGCCAAACGGGGGCCAACAGTAATGTGATCCGTGATCGCATAGCTAGCGAAGAGCGCCGCGTTGAAGTCCATCAGCCCGGCATCACTCGTGCCCAGATACCCCATATACCCGGAACTGCCCGCGCCGAGTGAGATCTCGGAGCCCACCGAGAACTGGTCCGAGATATTGACCGTCTTGTTGAGTCCAACGTTAGCGTAGGCACCATCCATGACTGCGTAATCGTAGTACACCTTCACGAACGGGTTCACGATGTCGTTGTTATACTGCGCCGTGGCGTAGACCTCACGGGTGCTGGGGTAGTATGCCGAATCGGTCACACTCGGAAACGTGTACCAAATGTGTCCGACCGACAGGGATACGGGGCCCACTTCCTTTGAATAGCTCAACGTGTAGTCGATCTCGTTGATGCCGCCAAACTTGGTGTTCCCTTTCCGGTCCGTCATGTCGAAGTTGCCCCAGACGTTACCCGAAAAAGTCCCGTAATCGTCCGTCGCGTACTTGACCGTCACACCCGGTTGCCACACGGGACGGTCATTCACCACAAGACCACGCCAGACGTAGGCGGAATACAGGTCGAGGGCCGCGGCAAACGAGAGTTTCGAGCGCTCCTCTTCTTTGACGACGGCCGCAGGAGCGGCGGCGGGAGCAGATTTCGCCGCAGCCTCCTGGGCCGACACAACAGAAACAGCGGCAACCATAACCACGGCCATTAACAACAGCTTCTTCATTTTTTCCTCCTTTGAGTTTGCTGCCTACTTACGTGACAGGTATTTGTCTGGACGCACGCCGTGTGCCAATCAGGCAACATGGCCCATTTTTCATACGTCGCCATAGAAATCACCGTGCGTATCGAGCAAAAGGCACGGCAAGCGCATGCCCCACCCTGCAATCCTCCATTTTTGTTACTTCCTTTCAAAGTCCAGAAAAAGACAAAAAAGTCAGTATATAGTCGAGTCCCGAGGACATCGGCTTCGGAGTTGAGGAATCCTACCCATTGAATACACATTTTAGGAGGGATTTACAAGACACGCAAAAAAACATGGCGTATACTCAAAACACAATAAAGGGGAATCATGATGAAGACTTGCTCGATCAGCCGCCGCGGGTTTCTGTACAGAGCCGCCGCATGTTCTGCCACGGCATGGGCGACTCGCACGCGTGCCGCAGCAGCGCAGCCTTCAGACTCCGTCACCATGGGCTTCGTCGGAGTCGGCGGACGGGCGACGCAACTGCTCCCGGTTTTCATGAACCTGAATGACGTGCACCTCCTTGCGGTCTGCGATGTCAACCGCGAGCGGCGCGAACGAGCCAAAGCCACGGTGGACGCCTTTTACGGAAACGCCAGCTGCTCCACCTACCGCGACATCCGTGAACTCATCGCCCGCCCCGACATTGATGCGCTCTACATCGCCACCGGAGACCGGTGGCACGCGCGCCTCGCCATTCTCGCCATGCAGGCTGGCAAAGATGTCTACTGTGAAAAGCCCATCTCCCTCTCCATGCGCGAAGGCGAGGCCGTCTCGGCCGCCGCAAACCGGTATCAGCGCATCTATCAAGGCGGCGTGCAGCGCCGCAATGTCGGCAACTTCGTTACGGCCATGACCCTTGCCAAAAGCGGGCGCCTCGGCCGTATCCACACCCTCCACGCCGGCATGGCCACCATGGGCCAATCGGCCACCAACCACTTCTTGCCGGAAACGGCCTCGCCAGACCCCGACCTCTTGGACTGGAACACCTGGCTCGGCCCCGCTCCGTGGCGTCCCTTTAACCCCGCCTATATCCGCAGCTGGCACGGCGAGTACGATTTCCATGGCGACCTCACTGAATGGGGCAGCCACACCGTCGACCTCTGCCAGCTTATGCTCGGACGCGAACACACCGCCCCCGTGCGCTATGTCCCCGAAAACGAAACCTCCCTGACGGCCTATTACGCCGACGGCGTGAGGATCGTGATGCGCCAAAAAGGGTTCCGCAACTCTTGCGCAGTCCGCTTCGAAGGTGACGAGGGATGGGTCGAAACCGATGACTCCGGCGACATCTATGTGTCGTCGCCCACCTTGCTTGAAACCCGTAAGGTTCAGACCGAGAGCTGGATGCGGCCCGTCGCCCATCCCGCCGAATTCATCGCCTGCGTCAAATCACGCAAGGCCCCCACCGCGCCGCCAGACTCGCTCCACTTCTCGCACGTCTGCTGCCACGCGGCCACCATCGCCTACCATCTCGGGCGCGAACTGACTTTCGATCCGGCCACGCTGACGTTCGCCAAAGACGACGCGGCAAACCGCCTCCGCGACCGCTCCAGCCGCGCCCCCTGGCGCATCTAATC
>JBBRJN010000371.1:0-3647 GCA_038219365.1 Kiritimatiellia bacterium
CCGCAGGGCACGTCGCCGGCGGTCCGGCCCGTACGCTGCGCTCCCGGGCGTGGACGTCCCGCCGTACAGGCATGGACCTGGCGCTGGTCCGCGCAAAGTACGGGCGGTACGTCTCGGACGCCCGGCGAATGTGCGGCGTGCGGCAGGCGCGTGCGCATCGCCCGCAGGGCACGTCGCCGGCGGTCCGGCCCGTACGCTGCGCTCCCGGGCGTGGACGTCCCGCCGTACAGGCATGGACCTGGCGTCGGTCCCCGCAAAGTACGGGCGGCACGTCTCGGACGCCCGGCGAACGTGCGGCGTGCGGCAGGCGTGCGCATGTCGTTCGCAGGGCAAGGCCAGTTTAAGGTCTTTTTTAATGCGGACCTTATATCTTAGAGCGCGAAACGTTCGTCATGAATCCGGTCTGCGGAGACGCCTAAACCGGACAGCGCAGCACGCACGCCCCGCATCATCACGGGCGGACCGCAGAGATAGATGTCGCGCTCGGAGAGGTCGGGCACCAGGCGTGCGATCCGCTCGCGGTCCACGCGGCCCTTCTCGCCCGGCCACGCGGGTTCGTCGCTCATGACATACGTGAGGTGAAGTTTTCCGCCCGATAGAGCCGCAAGCTCATCCAATTCATTTTTAAAGACTAGGGTTGCGCTGTTGCGGTTACCGTAAATCAGGGTGACGTCTCGTCCGGCCCCGACAAATTCTTCGGCCAACGAGCGAAGAGGAGTAATGCCGATCCCGCCTGCGATCAGGAGCACGTTGTCCGACATGCACCTGCGGGAGGTGAACGCGCCATAAGGTCCGTCGATCAACACCGGCGTGCCGGGCTTCAGCTCGGGGATCTTGCGGGTGAAGTCACCCAACCGCTTGATCGACAGCCTGAGCTGTTTGCCGTCGGGGAAGCAGGACATGGAAAAGGGATGAGCCTCCCACCGGAATCCTTTGGCCAGAAAGCGGACAATCATGAACTGCCCGGCTTCGACGTGGAAGGACTCTAGGTTTTTGCCGCCGATATACACGGACGTCACGTCGCCCGCTTCGGGGGCCACGCGGGTGACGGCAAACCGGTGACAAGCAAAAGCTCGTAAAGGACGCACAAACCGGTAAACCAGCAGGTTCATGAGCACGACAGCATAGAGCGCAAACCAGTAGGCTCTGAACGCGGGGTGGTCGGTGAAGTCGCTGCCGGATACCACCTGATGCAAAAAGACCAGCCCGAAGGCGACATACAGCACGAGGTGCGTCGCGTACCACCACTCGTAGCGCACACGTTTTAAAAGCACGAGGACGGAGAACACGCTCGCGGCCAGCATCAGGCTCAACCCGATGACAGCCATCAGCACCCCCCTCCACGTCTTGCAAAAATCGATGACCTGCTCCCAATAGCTGACGTCGGCCTGCAGGGCATGCCCACAGGTGAGGAGCACCGGATGCAGGAGCAGCAAGAGGAGCAAGGCGAAGCCAACCCGATGGTGAAGGTGGGTGAGGCGGTCCATCCCATACGCCCGCTCCACCCACCGCACACGTCCGATCAGCATGAGCTGAAACAGAATCCCAAAAACCGCCAGCAGGCCCGCGAGCCGGCCCCACGCCAACAGCATGCCGACGGCATCCCCTGTCAGGAGATTGCCCATCGCATGATGTGTGTGAAACCACAACCAGCATCCGGTCACGATCAGGAGCTGCGTGCCAGCAAATACCCACCCGGCGGCCTTCTTCATGGGGTTACTTAAAGAGCGTGAACTTCTCTTTGGGGGCCGAGCAGACCGGGCACTTCAGCACCGCAGGGTCCGAGAGAAACGTATACCCGCAGACCTGACACACCAGAAACTCCTTGCCCGCCGGTTTCCATGCATCCAGTTCGCTCAGCGCCTGCTTGTACAGCTTGGCGTGCTCGACTTCAGCGGCCAGGGCGCCCTTGAAAGACATCGCCGCGCTTTTGTTCTTCTCGATTCCGGCCTGCTTGATGAAACCCGGATACATCGTCTCTTTCTCGTACGTTTCGCCAGCCAAGGCAGCCTCGAGATTTTCTTTCGTGGATTTCACTTCCGGCTTCTCAACGGTCGCCTTGGGCTCCGCGCCCAGCTTCTTAATGGCGGCGGCATGCCGCTTGGCATGAATCGCTTCCGATGCGGACGTCGCACGGAACAGCACAGCCACGGACTTGTATCCCTCTTCCTCCGCCTTGACGGCGAAGGCCTCATATTTCGCCTTTGCGTTCGACTCGCCGTTAAACCCCGCCTGCAGGTTGTCGAGCGTCGTCTTACCAGCTCCCTCAGCAGCAACCGACACGCTGTTCAAGCCCATACACAGACACGCGAGCGCACCCGCCACATACGTCATCTTCATAGCGTTTTGTTCCTTTTTTGAAGGGAGATGAACACTGGCCCATTCCCTTTATATGTTGATATTCCCACAGACGGTCCCGGGAAACAAGCCCCTTCTTGTCACTTCAACCAACGTAAAAGTAGAGCGGTGCTTCCAGTTGTGGTATAACTAGCCCTTTTCTGAACCCAAAGGAATTTTATCATGGCACTTGGCGTCGGCATCGTCGGACTTCCCAACGTCGGCAAATCAACCCTTTTCAACGCGCTCACCCGCGCACAGAATGCGGAGGCCGCGAATTATCCCTTCTGTACCATCGAGCCCAACAAGGCCACAGTGCCGGTGGCGGACGTGCGCCTCGACGCGCTGGCGAAGATCGCCAAGCCCGACAAGATTGTCAAGGCCACCGTGGACTTCATCGATATCGCCGGCCTCGTGCGCGGGGCGAGTAAGGGCGAAGGCCTCGGCAACAAGTTCCTCGCCAACATCCGCGAGGCCAGCGCCATTATCCAGGTCGTGCGCTGTTTCGACGATGACGACGTGGT
This sequence comes from Kiritimatiellia bacterium, assembly GCA_038219365.1. Classification (GTDB taxonomy): domain Bacteria; phylum Verrucomicrobiota; class Kiritimatiellia; order RFP12; family UBA1067; genus JAHFSX01. The sequence continues at coordinate 2,862 of JBBRJN010000371.1, forward strand.
GCATGTCGAAGGCGGGATCGACCCCATCCGCGACATCGAAATCATCGAAACCGAACTCGTGCTGGCCGACATGCAGTCGCTCGAGAAGCGCATTGACCGCGTGGGCCGCCAGGCCAAGGCGGACAAGGATCTGCGCAAAGAGGTCGAGTCCATGGAGCTGCTCATGAAGCATCTCGATGCGGGCCAGCCCGTGCGCACCTATCCGCGCGGCGAGGTCGACCCGATCGAGAACACGCTGACCGAGCTCCAGCTCCTCACCGACAAGCCGGTGATCTACTGTGCCAACACGGGCGAGGGGGACCTCGGCACCGACAGTGCGCAGGTCATCCGCGTCAAGGAATATGCCGCCCAGAAAGGGTGCGACGTGGTTGTCATCTCAGCCAAGATGGAAGCCGAACTGGCGGGGCTCTCGGATGCCGAGCGCGACGACTTCCTCGCCTCCTACGGCCTCAAAGAGTGCGGGCTGGACCAGACGGTGCGCATGGCCTACCACACGCTCGGCCTTGCGAGTTACTTCACCGCAGGCCCGATGGAGGTCCGCGCCTGGACCTTCCACCGCGGCTGGACCGCGCCCAAGTGCGCGGGCGTCATCCACACCGATTTCGAGCGCGGCTTCATCCGCGCCGAGGTCATCGCGTATGCGGACTACGTGCGCCTCAACGGCGAGGCCGGGGCCAAGGCCGCCGGCGTGATGCGCGTGGAAGGCAAGGAGTACCTCTTCCAGGACGGCGACGTCGTGCACTTCCTCTTCAACGTGTAAGCGTTCTTCGTTCTGCCAGCAGCATC
>JBBRJN010000372.1:0-3640 GCA_038219365.1 Kiritimatiellia bacterium
GACCCCGCCAAACTCACCGCGTTGCGCCTCCAGGCCGGTGCCACGCTTGAACGCCTGACCCGCGCAAACTTGTGACCCCACGGACGGTAAACTGCCGGACATCGCGCTTTTCGCCGCGCCGCAGTACAACACCTGGATCGAACTGATGTACGATCAGAACCAGTGCGACGTGCTGAAGTACGCGCACGCCATCGTGGACAACGGCCTGCCGCCCGGCGTACTCGTGATGGGCAATGACCTGCTCGTGGCTCCCATGGTGACCAAAGGGACCTCGCGCAAGGTTCGGATACCCAAAGGTCTATGGAAAGCCGATGACGGCAGCGTCATCGAAGGCCCCGTAGAAAAGACACTTGAGGTCCCTCTTACCCGCCTACCCTACTTTGAACGGCAGTGAGGTCGAAGGAGCCCGTTGGGTGGGTCAAAACGGGTGGGTCAAAATGACGCTTGGCGCTATGAATGAGACATAATGATCCGGTCTGCATAGGCTAACACGAAGTCACAACTAAATCTTCCTCCCACCAAGCCGTCCGGAAACCCAGCAATTCTAATTATGGCAAAGAAGCGCCTCACGGCGCCACTACAAACAGGAGAAAGCCCAGCGTTTCCGTTTGTAGCAACCGTGAGGGCCTTCCCTCTGTGCGTGTCATGCCAAAATTAGAATTGCTGCCCGAAACCCTTGGCGTCTTGCGTATAGCTGTGGACAGGATTTGCAGGATTACGGCGGCTAAAAATGCGTTGGCACAGTTTGAATCAGGTTTCAGGTTTCAGGTTTCAGGTTTCAGGTGTCCCTGCGGCGTGTGTAGCCGCGTCCGGTAGGGACGGCTCCCCGAGCCGTCCGCCGGTCCAAGCAGCTTCATTGCCCTGCGGTCGTTTCGGGGAAACGTCCCTTGCTACCGGACGTGGCCACACACGCCGGGCTTTCAACACCCCGTTCCTTACCTTAATTCACTCGACTGCTCTCTGCTCTTTGCGTCTTCGTGGTGAAACAATTTGTTTTTTATCTCTATTGTTGGTTCGCAAGGCACTAACTGGCACATCCAGTGCTTGTCAGTAGAGTGCAAACACTCAGGTCGCCGGAGGAGCGGGCACACGACGCATGCGCTTCAGCCGTAAGAAACCGGGGTTTGCGGAAGGAGTTTCGCATCATGACTGATTTAAGCAAATGGACCCAGAAGGCCCAAGAGGTGTTACAGAAGGCCCGCGAGACGGCTGTCCGCTTTTCGCACCAGCAGCTCGACACCGAGCATCTGTTGGCTGCGCTGCTCGACGTGCAGGACGGTTTGGCCGCCTCGTTGCTACAGCGCTTGGGCGTGGCCGTTCCTCAGCTCCGCGCCCGCGTGGAGGAGGAGCTGGACCGTAAGCCCAAAGTCTCGGGCGATATCGAAGAGGGCAAAATCTATGTGACCCAGGCGCTCAACGAGCTGTTGGTCAAGGCTGGCGATTATGCCAAGCGCCTCAAGGATGAGTACCTCTCGGTTGAGCATCTGCTGCTGGCCATGGCCGAGTCCGGAAGCAAGACCGCGTGCGGGCGCCTGCTCGCCGAGTCTGGCGTGGATACCAAGAAGCTGCTGGAGGTGCTGAAGGAGGTGCGCGGCAACCAGCGCGTCACCACCGATAACCCTGAGGGCCAGTACGAGGCGCTCAAAAAGTACGGCAGCGATCTTGTCGAACTCGCCAAGGCCGGCAAGCTCGATCCCGTGATCGGTCGCGACGCCGAGATCCGCCATGTGGTCCGCATCCTTTCGCGCAAGACCAAGAACAACCCCGTGCTCATCGGTGAGCCCGGCGTGGGCAAGACCGCCATCGTCGAGGGTCTTGCACAGCGCATCGTGCGCGGCGACGTGCCCGAGGGGCTCAAAGACCGCACCCTCTTTTCGCTCGACATGACGGCCCTGATGGCGGGTGCCAAATACCGCGGCGAATTCGAGGAGCGCCTCAAAGCCGTGCTCAACGAGATCAAAGCCGCCGAGGGACGCATCATTCTCTTCATCGACGAGATCCACACCATCGTGGGCGCGGGTAAGACCGAAGGCTCCTCTGACGCGGGCAACATGCTCAAGCCCATGCTCGCGCGCGGCGAGCTGCACTGTATCGGCGCGACCACGCTTGACGAGTACCGCAAGAACATGGAGAAAGACGCCGCGCTGGAGCGTCGCTTCCAGCCCATCCAGGTGGACCCGCCTTCCATCGAAGACACCATCTCCATCCTGCGCGGTCTGAAAGAGCGTTTCGAGCGCCACCACAACGTGCAAATCCAGGACGCCGCGCTGGTCTCCGCCGCCGTGCTTTCCGACCGTTACATACAAGACCGCTTCCTGCCGGACAAAGCCATCGACCTGCTCGACGAGGCCTGCGCCTCAATCCGTACCGAGATGGACTCCATGCCCGCCGAGCTGGACGAGATCACGCGTCGCGTCACGCGCTTGCAGATCGAGGAAACCGCGCTCAAGAAGGAGAAAGACAGCGCCTCGAAGAAACGCCTTGATGAACTCCGCAAAGAGCTCGCGGAGTTCAAGTCGCAGGCGGACGCCATGACTTCGCGCTGGCAGTCAGAGAAGAAGGTCCTCGACGAAACGCGCCTCTTGCGCGAGCAGCTTGAAGCGGCCCGCACCGCCTATGAAAAGGCCGAACGCGCCTATGACAACGACAAGGCCGCGGAACTGAAATATGGCAAAATCCCGGAATTAGAAAAAAGCCTCAAGGCAGCCCAAGCCAAGCTCCAGTCCAAGGACGGCTCGGTCATGCTGCGCGAAGAGGTCACCTCCGAAGAAATCGCCGAAGCGGTCTCGCGCTGGGCCGGCATTCCGGTCACCCGGCTGCTTGAAGGGGAGCGTGAAAAACTCCTGCATCTGCCGGACGTGCTGCACCGTCGTGTGGTCGGTCAGGACGAGGCGGTTGAAGCCGTGTCGGACGCCGTGTTGCGCTCGCGCGCGGGCATCAAAAACCGCCAGCGCCCGGTAGGTGCTTTCCTCTTTCTGGGACCCACGGGCGTGGGTAAGACCGAATTGGCCAAGACCCTCGCTGCCGAGCTGTTCGACGCTGAAGCCGCGATGGTGCGCATCGACATGTCCGAGTACATGGAGAAGCACACCGTTTCGCGACTGGTCGGTGCGCCTCCCGGATACATCGGTTACGAAGAGGGCGGCCAGCTCACCGAAGCCGTGCGCCGGAAACCCTACAGCGTGGTGTTGCTCGACGAGATCGAGAAGGCGCACCCCGACGTGTTCAACATTCTCCTACAGGTGCTCGACGATGGCCGCCTGACGGACAGCCACGGCCGTACCGTGAGCTTCCGTAATGCGGTCATCATCATGACCAGCAACATCGGCTCGGAGTTTTTGGCGGATCAGTCGGATCGGTCTGATCCGTCCGAGATTCCCGAGAAGACCCGCCGCAAGGTGCTCGACCTGCTCAAGACCCACTTCCGGCCGGAGTTCCTCAACCGCCTGGACGAGGTGGTGCTCTTCAAGCCGTTGGGACGCGCACAGATCGCGACCATCGTGCGTCTGCAACTCGAAGATCTGCGTGGCCGCATGAAGGAGCAGGAGCTTGCGCTCGATGTGGATGATGAGGCGGTCGCGTGGCTGGCGGATAAAGGCTTTGATCCCGTGTTCGGCGCGCGCCCGGTCAAACGTGCGAT
>JBBRJN010000373.1:0-3624 GCA_038219365.1 Kiritimatiellia bacterium
ACGCCCCAGTCGCCGATCATCATCGTGCCGTAGTCCAGGAAGCCGCGCCACTGGATCGGCGCGATCTTCGCGCTGTACGGATGCATCGGCGCACGTCCGGTCCAAAGCTCCCAGTCAAGCGTGCGTGGCACCTCCTCGCCGGTTGGCCACGCCTTGACGCCGCGCGCAAAGCCGCCGCTGTTCATGCCGTGAACCTCCTTGATCTCGCCGAGGTCGCCGGCCCAGATCGTCTCGCTGGCGATGCGCGTGGCGGGGTGCGAATAGCCCTGGTTGCCCATCTGCGTGGCGACCTTGTACTTCTGCGCGGCCTTGGCCAGCTGGCGGCACTCCCAGATGGACTGCGCGAGCGGCTTCTGGCAGTGGACGTGCAGGCCGCGCTCCATCGCCCACAGCGCGACCGTCGCGTGCATGTGGTCGGGAATCGTGATCGTGATGCCGTCCAGGTTCTTGTACTCCTTGTCCAGCATCACGCGGAAATCCCGGTATTTCTTGGCCTGCGGATACTTCTCCGACGACTTGTTCAAGAAGTTCTCATCCACGTCGCAGATCGCGTAGATGTTCTCGCCGCTCACGTTTTTGACATCGCCGGCACCCTGCATGCCGCCCACGCCGACACAACCGATGTTCATCTTGTCGCTCGGCGCCAGTTGCCCGGAGCGCGCGACCACGTGCCGCGGAACGATGGAAAAAACCGTGCCCGCCGTGAGCGCGGAACCCAAAAACGAACGCCTAGACAGCATCGCCGCACCTTTAACCTGTTTGTTCATGTGCCTCGCCTTCCTTTTCGATTATGCTAAAGCCTGCTTGCAGAACTGGACGCACTTCGCGACCTCTTTCACCGCGTCAGAGTCCTTGGGAATTTGGTACTCAAGTTCGATATCGGCGAAGATGGGCAACTTGTTCTTCTTGAGGTACTGCAGCGCCGCGACGACCGGCGTATCGCCCTGGCCCCAAGGCAGGTTGGCGCCCTTACCCGCTTTGTTCTTGCGGTCCTTAAGGTGCAGGCTGAGAATGCGGTCGCGGTACTTCTCGATGATCGCCAGCACCGCGTCGTCGTTCGCGGCGACGTAGTGGCCTATGTCGAGATTGATCCCGAGGCACTTGCCGTACGACAGGACCGGGCCGTCGTAAGTCGTGGCATTAATCTGCGTGTGATTGTGGAAGGCGACGATAATCTGGTGCTTGTCCGCAATCGGCCCGAGACGCTTAGCCGCCTCCTCGGAAAGCTCGCGCGTGATGCCTTTGGCGCCGAGCGCCTTGGCCACGTTGAAGTAGTACTCGATCTTTTCATCGGTCACGTTCTTGTCGCCGATGTTGCCGAACTTGACGATGTGGATGCCGACGCCCGCGTCCTGGTACATCTTGCGCAGCGACTCGACCTTCTCCATGGACGCCCCGGCGTACTTCTCAACCACGTCGCCCATCAGCTCGATGGAACTGAGTCCGCTGTCGACCACATGCTGTAGCACCGCCGCAGCGTCGCCCGGCATCGACCGGAAACTGTACGTGATGGCCCCGATCTGCACCCCGCCGAACAGCGAGTCCGGTTTTGCGTCCGCCCCAAAGACACGTCCCGGAACCAAAGCCGCGGCACCTAAAGCGGCCGCCCCGCCCATAAACGACCGACGAGAAAACGACACCAGTTGCGTCTGCATACTGTTCCCCTTGATTAATTAACCGTTCCGCGCTTCACCTTGTGATCGTCACCGCGTTCGTAAGATAATGCGTGTTGGGGAATAGGATAGTATTTATGAGGCGGTATTTCAACCCTTGCGCCACACTTTGCACTGATGTAATCCTGTCAACGACTTGAAGCCATAGCCGCTCCCACCGTAGGTCGGTATAGAAAGCCCGACTCGGTCGCACAGAAGTCGGGATTTCTATCCCGACCTACGTGCGTCTGCCCCTGCCCGCTGTGCCCGTTTCACACCACTCGCCTCGTAAAAGCGGCGTCGCGCGGGATACCGCTTGCCGCACGCACTCCAAAACAATGCTGCCCCACGGACGCCGCCCGATGCCCCGCTTCCCAGCCTGCTTGCCGTTCTGGAGGAGCGCCTGTGGTCCTTAACGGCAGACGGACCGGAACCCGTGGAGGTTGCCGGCGTAGACCGGGTCGCCCCAGCGGCTGTAGCCGCAACGCGCGCTGTAGGCGTCGCTGTCCCAGCACCCGCCATGGATCGAGCCCGCTGGGTCGTTACACCACTCCCACACGTTCCCGGCCATGTCGTAGAGCCCGTACCCGTTCGCCGCGAATGACCCTACGGGACTCGTGTAGGGGTCGCCTGTGGCGTACCGCGTGTCAAATCCCTCGTAGCCCAAATCGTAAGTGTTATACTGTGGATATCCATGATAATTCGCCTGGCTGTGGTCGATCGTGTCGCCCCACGGGAAGCGCCGCCCGCTCGCGCCACCCCGCGCCGCGTACTCCCACTCCGTGATCGTCGGCAACCGGTAGCCGTTGGCGGCGAAGTCGCACGCCCAGGTGCTCAGATTGTAGCACGGCGTCCGGCCCTCCTTCTCGCTGCGGGCGTTGCACCACGTCACGCAGTCGTACCAGTTCACCGTTTGCACCGGGTGATCAGCCGCCTTGCCCGAACCCGCATTGGAGAATGTGTACCCGTGCGCGGCCGCCCAGGCGTAAACCGCGTCCCACTGGGCCTTCGTCACCTCTGTTGTGTCCATGTAGAAACCAGTCACATTCGTCAGGCTGTACGCCCCGAAGTCCGGATCAGTCCCGCTGTTCGTGCCCGCTGGAATCAAGACCATTCCTTCCGGCGCGGGCGGCGTGTTCGTCACCGCCACCACACGGTAGAAAACCGGCACCGAACAGGTGATGCTGCCGGCTTGGCTGGCCGGAATGTAATCCAGCCGGGCACCGGCTCCGAAGGTGAAATTCGTCCACGGCCCCGACGGGTACGACGCCCACTCCACACGGTAGTTCGTGGCGCTGTTCAGCGTGCTGAACACCAACTGGCCCGAGCCGTTGAAAGACTGGACCGCCAGTTCCTCCGCGTGACCCGCACCCGCCCAACCAGCGCACGCCAGCGCGACCGCCAACCGCCCGCACCAACCCCGCATCCGCTTCATGAGTGCCCCTTCGCTGTTGGGTCCCCTGATCACCCTTTCATACAGAAACCCGTGATTGGCATCCATTATGCCGGGGGGGGCTAATAACAGTCAATGCCGAATTATGATCCCCACGGCATCACGGACAGTATCTTCCTGTCGGTGATGAACGCGGGTGCGTCATAGACCGGCATGTCTTTGAAAGTGACCTTGCCCTCTTCGGCAATCACCTTTTCTTTGGGAATCTCATAGATGCCGCCCGTGATCGTGTCCACCCAGACCGGCTCTTTGAAGGTGCCGCCTGTAATCGTCAGTGTCGCGCTCACCGTGTCGTTGCGGTTCGACGGCACAACGCTCTTATCCCAAAACACGCAGAGCTGCTGACCGCTCTGGATATCCTTGTGGCCGTAGACCGCCAGCGGCTTGACGCACTGGACCTCACACGGATAGTCGGGGATCAGCTCCAAAGCGTCGTTGAAAACCGAGACCACGTTCTGCACGGCATAGTAGGCCATCTTCACCTTAAGCACCTTGAAGCCCTCCGCCGCGCCCGCCGTT
>JBBRJN010000374.1:0-3622 GCA_038219365.1 Kiritimatiellia bacterium
TCCCGCTTACCGCGCCTATTGGCTGACCGGCACGAAACTCAACGGCGACGGTTCGGTCACGCCGACCGCCGCGTCGGCCGTGGCGACTGCCCAGGCGTGCGCTGCGTCGGGAGTGGATGCGCAAGCGTCCGCCGCCGTGACGGCGGCGTATGTGAGCGCGGTAAAATCCGCAGGCCTCACCTTCTGCGTCTGGACAGTCAATGACGCGAGTCAGGCCTCCGCCTATGCGGCGATGGGGGCCGAAACGATCACCACCGACTGTGGAGCGAAACTCGCGTCACAGCTTGCGGTCAAGGTTCTGACGGCACCAGGGGATACCGTGTTCGCTCCGGGCAACGGCGTCACCCAGATCGTATCGGATGTGATTTCGGGTATCGGCGGTGTCATCGTCAACCCCGCTAGCTTCGGCGGCGGCGTGGTGATCCTGAATGCCCTCAATACCTATTTTGGGCCGACCACGCTCGGCTGCGGCACGCTGGTCGCCGCTTCGCTGGCCAACGGTCTGTGGCCCAGCGCGATCGGGGCGTCCGCCGCTGCCGCTCCTAATCTCGTCTTGGGCAACGGCACCCTGTGGTACGCGGGGCCTGCGGTGACCACGGACCGCGGCTATACGATCAGCGTTGATCCGGCCAACACCAACTATGCGGCCGTGCTGCATGCGGATGGTGACGTCACCTTCGGAGGCAATGTCAATGCCTTGGTCGGCAATTTTATCAAGAGCGGCACCGGCACCGTGACCTACGCAGGTTTGGGAACCAACCAGATGAGCCGGGGCGGTTGGCAGGGCAATGGCAGTGTCCTCTCCTTTAACGCCAACGGCGATTGTCCGACCGCCGGTTACTCCGGGTTTAACGTGACGGCGGGACGGGTCGTTGTCGGTGCGGCGCCGTGGCAGGTTAACTTTTTCACGGATGAGCTGGTCGTCGGCTTGCCGACCACCGCACTGGCGGGCCAAGAGACGCCGGCTTATCTGGATTTCGTGGGTGGCACAAACTATCTGGGCTCGTGGTTGGCGATCGGCCGCGGCAACGGCACCACCACCACCGCGCCGGGCGGACTCGCCTCGAAGGTCACGATCTCGGGCGGCTATGTCTCGACGCCGAATCTCTCCATGGGCTACAGCGCCGGTATCGCGGGTTACAACGCGCGCCCCGAACTCGAGGTCACCGGCGGACAACTGCTGATCAACGGATTGATGCGCGTCGGCGATCACGCCGGCGGGCACCCGACCGTGAATCTGAGGGGCGGAACCGTAACGGCAGGCGCGTTTATCTCCGGAATCTATGGTGCGACCGACGCCCGCGTCAACCTCTCAGGGAGCGCACTGTTGGATATCACCGGTGGAAGCTGCAATCTCGCCACCAACGGCAGTGTCACCACGCTTTCGCTGAATGGCGGCAGACTGAGCACACGCGGCGTGGTCGGTATCAGCGGCAATGGCACGCTGTTCTTCAACGGCGGCGTTTTCGCAGCGAGGAGTGCGGGATACGAGGGCATCGCAACGTCCGTGCGGGCCGTGGTCTCGACCAACGGCGCGGTCTTCGACACGGGCCCGGTCGGCGCGGCTGGCTCCTTCATGGTGTACGCCGGGCTCGAACACGATGCTGGGCTGGGCGCAGCGGTGGACGGCGGCCTCGTGAAGTCCGGCGTCGGCACGCTGGTGCTGGCTGGCATAAACACGTTTACCGGGCCGACCGTGGTCTCCAACGGCACCTTGCGGCTGACCGGCACGCTGTCGACGAATACGGCTCTGCAAGTGCTTTCGGGCGCCCTTTTTTCGCGCACGAATGTTTCTTCTGTCGCGGTGGGAGCACTGACATTAGGAACACCCGGCTATCTGACGCCCGCCGTTCTGGAGTTGGGAATCGCCGCGGGCTCGAGCGCATCGGTCTCGCCCGCGGGGATCACGGTCTCTGGACACCTCGGCGTCCGGCTGGTGCAACCCGGCACGACCAACGCGGTGACCGAGAACGGCACGTTCACGTTGCTGACCTTCCCCGATGGCTCTCCGGTGAATGCGTCTGTCGTGACGCTCATGAACCCCGCGCCTGGCAAGACCGCCGTGTTCGCGATAACCGATGCCGGGGGAGGCCGCGACCAACTCGTGGTGACGATCTCCGACACCTCCAGCGTCAGCACATGGATCACCCCGGCCGGAGGAAGCTGGACGGACGCGGGCAACTGGTCGCCCGCCGCGCCGGCCGCTGTGCCCGGTACGCCGGTGCTGTTTACGACTGCTGCACAGGCGGGCGGCGCGACGGTGACGCTGCCGGGCAGCGCGACCATCGGCTCGCTCCTGCTGGATTCGGCGCAGCCCTATTCCTTCAGCGGCGTGGGGCCGCTCGTGCTGGACAACGGCGGCGCAGGCGCGGTCTGGAGCGTCACCAACGGCAGCCACACGGTCTCGACCGGGCTGCGTTTGGACAGTTCCGCAGCACTTGTGACCTACTCGAACACCGCGCAGACCGTGAGTGGAATCATCTCCGGCACGGGTGAGTTGAGGATCAATCCCGATGTCGCCGGCGGCGGTACGGTGACTAATTCGGGCGCGAACACGTATGCGGGCGGCACGTCGCTCGGCTGTGGCACGCTGGCCGTGAGCACGCTCGCCAACGGCGGACAGCCCAGCGCAATCGGCGCGTCTTCCGCAGACGCCAACAATCTCGTGCTCGGCGCGGGCACGTTCTGTTACACCGGGCCTTCGGTGACGACCGACCGCGGTTTCACCATCGCCCCGGCCAGCAGAAAGGCGGCCATTCTGAAGACCGACGCGGACATGACCTTCGGCGGTTTGGTGCAGACGGTGTCCGGCTCGTTCATCAAGACCGGGACGGGCACGGTGACGCTGTCCGGAGTCGGCGCTTTTAAGGTTTCAGGGGCCTCGGGTCAGGAGATCAATGCGTATCCCGAGTGGCCAGCCAATGGCGATTCGCCCGCGGCTGGTTTTCCCAACTTGGTGATCGCAAACGGCAAAATGGTCTGGGGCTGCGAAGGCCAGAGCGTCCTCGTGTCTGGTGGCGAGGCTTGGATCGGCGGCTTCACGACCGCGCAGGCGGGTAAGGAGACGACCGGCGAATTGGAAATCCTGGGAGGCTATACGCGCTTCGACAGCTTCCTTGGCATCGGACGCAACAACGGCAATGCCACGAGTGCGCCCACTCCGCTGCATCCGAAGCTCACGATCCGCGGCGGTACGGTGTCGGCTTACAACTTCCTGCTCTGCTATCACAACGCTGCGTCTCAAAACACGCGCGCTGAATTGGAGATTCTGGGTGGGCTCTTCCAAGTGGACAACGAATTCCGCATCGGTGTTCAAAAAGGTGACGCATCGGCCCTCGCCACGATCAACGTGCGCGGCGGCATCCTGCGGCATTTGAACGCCACGCAGGGCCTCGTATTCGGCTGGGTCAACCCCTCCGTTGACGGCACCATGAACGTGTATGGCGGACTGGTCGACGAAGCCGCGCTGATCAAGCTGGGCAACTACCCATCCACCTCGCGCTTCAATCTGCACGGCGGCACGGTGCGGGCGCTCAACTTCACGGGCGGCTCCGGCACCGAGTACCTCACGTTCAACGGCGGCGTCTTCCAACCGGTCGGTAACGGCTATACGCTGACCAAT